>NZ_JAQREZ010000029.1:0-58403 GCF_028598715.1 Pseudoalteromonas sp. GABNS16E | reverse complement strand
GCTAACTTATTACGCACTTCCGACGAGGCGGGAAGATAGATTTTACCCTCGAAGGGTCAAACCCAAACCAAGTAAATACCCCACCAAAAAGAAAAATACCAGTCAGCTTAACTGACTGGCATTAGCCTTTAGCACCCTTTTTTTTTGAGCGCTTACACATTCATTGTAAACCTCTGAGCTTGTTTTAGCGCCATTTAGCTCAGTCATTTCTGCCTCTTGTATGCATACACGTCGTTCAGAATGCTCGGCTGTACTACATGCACTTAATAACGCGCACAGTAATAATGCTGTAGTGGGGCTTTTTAAGTTCATCCTTAAACTATCCTAATATCTAAAGTTTTATAAAAATATAGGTAAGGCAAGTATGTACAGCTTGTACCCAAATAATGCGCTACTTTACCACCTCAATAAAATACCCAACCAGTAAAAATATGTAAGCTTATGTAGCGTCAAAAGCAATCACCTCTTTTAATCTGAAAAAATTGCAGCTGTTTATGTGTAAAAGTTACAGAGCAACGCCATCCAAACCAACCAAAAGTACATTAAAGTCAATTATATCAACACATTAAAATCTGGCACTGCGCTTGCTTTTTAAAAGTTTATAAAGTAATTACAGCAAGGAAAGAGTTATGAATATTTTTGAAGCGCTACGTCACGACCACGATAAACAACGCGAGTTAGTAGATGCCCTTATTCAAACGCACGGCGATACGCAGCAGCGCCACAAGCTAATGGACGAGCTAAAAACCGAATTAGAAGATCATGCAAAATTTGAAGAGCGTTATTTTTATAACCCACTTATGTTTGACGATTTAACGCACGAAAAAGCACGCCACAGTGTTGCTGAACACCATGAAATTGACGAATTAATAGAACAACTTGAAGACACAGAAATGAGCTCATCTGCTTGGTTAGTTGCAGCTAAAAAATTGCACCATTTAGTGCATCATCATTTAAGTGAAGAAGAACATGAAGTATTTCAATTAGCGGGTAAAGCCCTAACCGAAGGGCAAAAAGAAAGCCTAGCTAAACAGTACAACGATGCCATGCATTAGTTATTAATTAAACCGACTTCCATACACTCCCTTGTGTACTTATTGGTTATAAGCCGTATGGCTTATAACCATTTTTTTTGCAGTGCTACTTAATGGTAAATTTAACGTCTTGCTCGCGTAACACATAAAGTGCAAAACACGCTGCCCACATTGGCCACGCTGTAAAAAACAATAAGTTATTAAAGCCATCAATATACTGGTTATAAGATGAAAGCGTAGAAAGGCCGTGCATTACAAATATAACGCCATAACTAAGGCGCTTTTTAATACCCGCTATAAAAGCCAACACTAAAATAAGCTGTAACGCCCCCAGTACATAAGCAACCACATCTGTAGAGCCGCCAATACCATAAAAATGCTCAAAAATTCGTGCGCTATGCCCAGGGTTAACAAACTTATCAAACGTCCACATAATCATTACAATAAACACGCCTAGGCGTAGCGAAAAAAGCGACCACTGCAAACGATTTTGAAAGTCAGTACCTGTTGTACCAGTCATAAAATTTCCTTAAAACTAAATAATTTAATGTTGAAACTAGCAAGACCGCTCAACACATATTTTATTTCATCTTAATGTATAATTTTTTAATAAATTCGGTGCCCTGCTTTTGGTTTGTTTGCGTATAAAACCGCTATTTATAAATTACGACCTTATCAAGGCAATAACTAACTACAGTATTTGTAAAACAAAAACATAGTGCCTAAAACTGAATAACGCTTTTGAGCAATGTGCTAAACTTTTAACGCTTCATTCTAAAAAACAAAAAGAATTAATATTTACTGAAAGTTATTCACAAAGCTGCAGGTCTTTATTGCTACATTCACACTAACCAAAATGAGAACCCTTTTGAAACATTCATATTTGGCACTTTTTATAGCCGCTTCACTCACACCTAATTTTTATGCTCATGCGGCACAATCTGCAGCTAATACCGACTCAATTGAACGTATTGAAGTAGCAGGCCAAACGATTAAATCTCAAGGGCTTTCTGTAAAAGATGCCACTATTAACGGCCCCTTCGGCGACAACCTTGCACTGCAAGACATAGCACGCTCAGTAACGCCTATTTCAAGCGAGTTAATAGAGCAACTAAATATTACTACCCTACAAGACGTACTAGCCGTAAGCCCAAACACATACTCTGCAAGTGGCTTTGGTGCACCCAGCTTACCTACTATTCGTGGCCAACTGGGTGAGCTTTTTCAAGATGGTACACGCCGCCAAGCAGGTAATAATGGCTTTGGCGTGCCGTTATCGTTCAATTCTGTAGAACAAATAGATGTAGTAAAAGGCGCACCGCCGGTTTTATTTGGTTCAAGCCAACGTAACGGTGGTTTTGTAAATCTACATTCTAAAGCTGCCTCTACAGATGAAAGTAAAGGTAAAGTTAAGCTCTCAGCGGGGCGATGGGATCAATACAGTGCGCAAGTAGATTACACTGCCCCCATTATAAAAGATAAAGTGGGCCTTAGAGTAAGTTACGAGCACCTTGATGAAGGCAGCTACTACGATTACTCAGGCACTAAAAGCGACAGTTTATTTGCTGCGCTTAGAATTTTGCCGGATGATAAAAGCAGTTGGGATATTAACTTTGAGCTATACCAAGTTGAATTTACCGATAACGCCGGTATTAACCGCCCTACCCAAGCCTTAATTGATGATGGCCTTTATATTACCGGCCAAGGCGTGCAAGCCAATGGCAGTACCGTACCTGCAGCGGGTTCAATTGTTTCGCCTACTGGGCAAGTAAAAATAGATCGTAGCACCGCGCTTACCGACCCTGATAACCAAAACGAAGCAACCACTTATTTAATTCACAGCATTTATAAGCGTGAGCTAAGTGCTAATGCCTCGCTTAAAAACATTACGTATTTTCAGCATTTACAGCGTGAAGAAATAGCCCAAAACAGTTTTGTAGAAATTATAGACGGCGCCGATACAGCGCAAAACCGCACTGAGCTTACCTACCGCTGGAATAGTGACCAGAAAACAATTTTTGCTTTTGATGTACGCTATAACAAAGCCCTCGGCTACAGCCAATTTACTACCGAGGCCGATTTACCAATTGATTTAACTGGCCCACTTTCAAACCGCCGCATTCCCTTAACCGATGCACAAAAAGTACGTTTAGTAGAGCTAAGCCCAGGTGTATTTGTATCGCCTGGTGGTCAATACGATTTAGATAACGATGGCAGCGGCGACTTTAACTTATCAGACACCACCGACTCACGCTCATGGCAAACAGGGCTTGCTATTCAGCAAGACTCTGATTGGGGTGATAAGCTTCATACCAGTGTGGGTTACCGCGTTGACTTTTACGATGTAGAAGCAAACGACCCTATTGCACCACAAGGTCAAGTTGCCGCAAGCGACAGCATTAACGAAACCCTGCATTCAGGCCAAGTTAGCTTTAATTACAAATTAAATGCCGACTACACCACCTATGGTGCAGCAAGTTATAACGAAGCCACATCAAACAGTATGGCTGGCGGCACATCGCTTGGTGGCGATAACACGATTAGCGCACAAAATTTTGCAACCGAAAACACCTTAGTTGAGTTTGGCTTAAAGTACGCCCCAACCAATAGCGACTGGTACGCTGATGGTGCGGTATTTAGCCAGCGTCGTAGTTTACGAAATCGCGATGGCAGCAATACAGGTATTCGTACTACAGGTTTTGAAAGCCAAATATTTTACGATGCCTACCCTTATTGGCTAAGTGCGGGTTACAGCTACATAGACGCTCGTTACGACAATTCTGCAAGCAGTCAAGATTCTGCTCAAGTAATCGATGCATTTGATAATTCGCGTCCAGATATTATTGCAGGTACCGGCGTTGGCGCACCAAGTTTTACCGCGTTTGCACCTTCAAACCGCCAAGTTCAGGGCATTCCTGAGCAATCGTTCAGTTTTAACGGAAATTATTCAATTAATTCGAAATGGCAAATGGGTTTTTCAGGTCTATATACAAAGAGTTACCCATTAGACTTTTTAGCAACAGTTAAAATTCGTGATCAATACACGCTAAACGTTAATACTAGCTATGCTTTTACGCCTAGGACTAAGTTGCGATTAGATGTAAACAATGTCACTAATCAAAAAAACTGGCGCCCAGTATTTGAAGGGGGTTACTTTGGCGCAACATTGGCATTTCCAGAACTGCCAATAAACGCAAAATTAACACTAACCCATAATTTTTAAGAGCGGTTTGAGAGAGAACATGATTAAAAAACTATTTTTGGTATTGATTGCAGCAGCGGCTATAGGCTTGTTCTTTCACTTTAATTTACACCAGTTACTTACGCTTGAAGGCTTAAAAGGGTCGATGGATCAATTTAGCCAATATAAAGAGCAATCGCCATTATTGGTTTTTGGTGGCTTCTTTTTATTATACGTAGTGGTAACGGCTCTCTCCTTACCGGGTGCGGCAATATTAACACTGGCTGCAGGTGCGTTATTTGGCTTAGTTGAAGCCTTATTGGTTGCCTCGTTTGCCTCTACGGTAGGTGCTACGCTTGCCTTTTTAGTATCGCGTTACTTATTGCGCGATACAATTAAACAACGTTTTCCTGAGCGCTTAGGCGCTATTGACGCAGGCGTTGAAAAAGAAGGTGGCTTTTACTTATTTACGCTTAGATTAGTGCCAGTATTTCCGTTCTTTTTAATTAACTTATTAATGGGTGTTACCTCAATTAAGGCATGGACCTTTTACTGGGTAAGCCAAATAGGCATGCTGGCGGGTACATTTGTATTTGTAAACGCCGGTACGCAACTTGCGCAAATTGAGAGCTTATCAGGCATTTTATCGCTCGATCTTATTTTATCATTCGCTTTATTGGGTGTGTTCCCTTTTATTGCTAAAGAAATCCTAAACGTGTTTAAAAAACGTCGCGTATACAAAAATTACACTAAACCTAAAAAGTTCGACCGCAACATGATTGTTATTGGCGCAGGTGCTGGCGGCTTAGTAACAAGCTACATTGCAGCAGCGGTTAAAGCCAAAGTAACCCTAATTGAAGCCGGCGAAATGGGTGGCGACTGTTTAAACTACGGGTGTGTGCCAAGTAAAGCCGTTATTAAAAGCGCTAAAATTGCTGAGCAAATTCGCCACGGTGAACACTACGGCTTAGAAAACGCGACACCGCAGTTTTCGTTTAAAAAAGTAATGGCACGTGTACATAAAGTAATTGCCGACATCGCCCCGCACGATAGCGTTGAGCGTTACACTAACCTTGGGGTAGATGTAGTTAAAGGCTACGGTAAATTATTAAACCCGTGGACTGTAGAAATTAAGCTTAACGACGGTGGCACGCAAACATTAACCGCCCGTACTATTGTTATTGCCACTGGTGCACGCCCATTTGTACCGCCACTTCCTGGTATTGAAGAAACAGGCTATGTAACAAGCGATACATTATGGACTAAATTTGCTGAGCTTGAAGAAGCCCCTAAAAAGCTTGTTGTACTTGGCGGTGGTCCAATTGGTAGTGAACTTGCACAAAGCTTTGCACGCTTAGGCTCAAATGTTACGCAAATTGAAATGGCTGAGCGTATTATGATCAAAGAAGACCTAGAAGTGTCTACCTTTGCTCACGAAGCGCTTACTGAGAGCGGCGTAAACATTTTAACCTCGCATCAGGCACTGCGCTGTGAAGCGCGCGACGGTAAAAAGTTCATTGTGGTAAAGCATAATGATACCGAAATCGATATTGAATACGATGAGCTACTATGTGCTGTGGGCCGAAGCGCTCGCCTTAAAGGTTACGGCCTTGAAGAACTTGGCATAGAAACTAACCGCACTGTAGTCACTAACGAATACCTTGAAACGCTTTACACTAACATTTTTGCCGCTGGCGATATTGTTGGCCCGTATCAGTTTACGCACGTAGCCGCTCATCAGGGTTGGTACGCAGCAGTAAATGGCTTATTTGGTAATCTTAAAAAGTTTAAAGTCGATTACCGTGTTATTCCGTGGACCACATTTATTGACCCAGAAGTAGCACGTATTGGTTTAAACGAGCAAGATGCTATTGATAAAGGCATAGACTATGAAATCACTCGCTTTGAATTTGAAGAGCTAGACCGCGCCATTACCGACAGCGCCACAAAAGGCTTTATTAAAGTAATTACACCAAAAGGCAAAGACAAAATACTCGGTGTTACTGTGGTGTCTGAGCACGCTGGCGATTTAATTGCTGAGTTTGTACTGGCAATGAAACACGGGTTAGGCCTTAACAAAATACTGGGCACTATTCACAGCTACCCTACGTGGGCTGAAGGTAATAAGTACGCGGCGGGTGAGTGGAAACGCGCTCACGCACCTGAAAAAGTACTTAACATGCTTGAAAAATACCACACATGGCGCAGAGGCTAATATGTTTAAAACACCTTTAAAAGCGCTATTGTTAGGGTCTGCTTTGCTTGCAACATCGTTTGCAACGTCATTTTCGGCCCAAGCTAAAAATATGCACGAGGGCTGGAACGCATTATTAAACAACCATGTTGTAGCTATTAATCATGGCCACAGCACAGAGGTTGATTATTCAGCAATAAAAGCTAAGCACAGCGAGCTTAAAACCTATTTAGATTCGCTATCGGCTGTTACCCGAAATGAGTTTGATACATGGGAAAAACCTAAGCAGCTGGCGTTTTTAATTAACGCATATAACGCCTTTACTGTTGAGCTTATATTAACAAAATACCCAAACCTTAAATCAATTAAAGATTTAGGCAGCTTTTTTAGCTCACCATGGAGCAAAGAGTTTGTGCCATTACTTGGTAAAACGCGCAGCCTTGATGATATTGAGCATGGTTTAATACGTGGCAGTGGTAAATACAACGACCCACGTATTCACTTTGCTGTAAATTGCGCAAGTATTGGCTGCCCAGCACTACGTGAAGAAGCCTACACTGCCACTAATTTAGAAAGCCAATTGCAAGCGCAAACGGTGCGTTTTTTATCAGATACAACCCGCAATATAGCGCAAGGTAATACGCTAAGTGTGTCTTCAATATTTAAGTGGTACGGCGATGATTTTGAACAAGGCTTTAAAGGTGCAAATACGCTGCAGCAGTTTTTTATGCAATACCCTAAAGCACTAAAACTGATACCCGCTCAGCAAAAAGCGCTTAAAAATAACAACATGAAAGTTAAATTTTTAGACTATAACTGGGATTTAAATGCTCGCCAATGAATGTTGGCAAACATTATCGCGATACAGCTTTTGCTGTGTCGCGTTTTGCATTTGCCTTATTATTAGCTTTAAAAGCCTAGCAAGTACACAACTACAAAGCCGTTGGCAACAAATAGAAAGCTTAGGTAAAAACCAAAGCGTATATTTTTATGCGTGGGGCGGCGATGCGCAAATAAATGCATATATTCAATGGGCTGCGCAGCAAGTAAAAGCCAAATACAACATTAACTTAGTACATGTAAAACTCAGTGATACCAGCGAAGCCGTTAGCCGGGTACTTGCCGAAAAATCAGCAAACAATAACGATAAAGGCAGCGTAGATTTAATTTGGATAAACGGTGCTAACTTTGCCACCATGAGCGAGCACTCATTATTACTAAAACAATGGGCTAATAAGCTGCCTAATTTTAGCTACACCGACCCTAGCAATAATCCCGCTGTTAATTTTGATTTTGGAATACCCACTAATGGAATGGAAGCACCTTGGGGCCAAGCATCGCTCACCTTTTACTACGACAGTTTAGCAATTGACGGCACTGCAAATAACACACTACCAACAACCCTAAACCAATTACTTAGCTGGAGCGCACAAAACCCAGGGCGATTTAGTTACCCAAAGCCACCTGACTTTTTAGGCATGAGCTTTTTAAAATACGCGCTTGTTATGCTACATCAACAAAGTGATGACACACTTAAAGCACAGTTAAATCAACCAGCTACTGCACAAAACACAGCCCAAGTATTAAACCCATTATGGGACTTTTTAAATAAACTGCACCCAACACTTTGGCGCGGCGGTAAACACTTTATGCAAAGTGGTGCACAAATGCGCCGTTTAGTAGGCGACACCGAGCTAAGCATAGCGTTTACGTTTTCAGCACCCGAAGTGCCCGCAGCCGTTAAACGTTATGATTTACCTAAAAGTATTCGCAGTTATGCAATGCAAGATGGCAGTTTAAGTAACACCCACTTTGTAGCCATACCTTATAATGCAAGCCACCAGCAAAGTGCGCAGTTAGTGGCTAATTTTTTATTAAGCCCAGAAGCGCAAGCTCAAAAACAAAAAGCGCCTATATGGGGCGATAAAAGCGTACTTATTCAATCAACGCTAACACCACAGCAACAAGCCTTATTTAAAAAAACGCAACCGCATCCAAGTGCCCTGCCTTTAAATAGTATTAAACGCACGCTAAGTGAGCCTCACCCAAGCTGGGTAAATGCTATTTTGCAAGGTTGGCAAGCGCGTTTTGGAGTAAGCCAATGAGTGTTGTATCAAACAAGCTAGCAGCGAGCCCAACGCTTAAACCACATAAAAGCGCCGATATGTTTAGTAAATTAGTTATATTAAGCCCACGCTTTTTACTGGCATTGCTTATTTTACCTGTAATAGGCGGTCTAATTAGCGTGCTATTGCCCGCTTTTGGTTATGCGCCGGTACTTGAGCACACAACACTTGGCCTACATGGCTTTACTATGCTCCTGCAAACACCCGGCCTAACACGCATGGTTATGCTAAGTGTTGGCAGCGGATTAATAAGTACCTTACTAGCCTTTATCATTACATTAATGATTTTAGCGGCATTTTTTAATAGTCTGTGGCTTAACCGTATTCAGCGTTTATTGAGCCCGATACTGGTAATTCCCCACGCGGCAGCGGCTATAGCGGTAGGTTTTTTAATTGCTCCTTCGGGTATGATCTCGCGTTTAGTATCGCCTTGGTTTAGTGGGTGGGAACTTGCGCCTAACGGCATGTTTCCGCATGACGCGTTTGGTATTAGTATAATTTTAGGCTTAACCCTTAAAGAGCTGCCTTTTTTACTGTTAATGGCGCTAGGTGTGCTTGCCCAACCTGAGCTTGGCAAAAAACTGCGCCAACAACATAAAGTAGCGCTTAATTTAGGCTACTGCCCTATGACTACTTTTTTTAAAGTAGTATTACCAAGCCTTTACCCATTGCTGCGCCTACCCATTTTAGCCGTATTGGCTTATGCCAGTGCAAGTGTAGAAATGCCACTTATTTTGGGGCCAAATACACCACCCACATTAGCTGTAGCTATCATGCACTGGTTTAACGATGTAGATTTAAACCTGCGTATTAAAGCCTCTGCGGGGGCGTTATTGCAGCTTGTACTTACTGGCGGTTTGCTAGCACTTTGGCTTGGCGGCGAAAAAGCGATAAAAGCATTATTTAGTGATTTACTCACCAATGGCGAGCGAGAATATGGCGGCGTTTATTGGCAAAAAATAACAACCGTATTAACAGTATTTGTAATTGGCTTTATTTTGCTCTCGTTAATTGGCTTAATTATGTGGTCGGTTGCGGGGTTTTGGCGTTTTCCGGCGGCACTGCCCGAGCAGCTCACGCTACTTCACTTTAAAAGTGCGCTAATGCAAATGCAAAACCCGCTTTTTAATACCCTTGCTATAGGGTTAGTTACTACGTTATTTGCCATTATTATTACGCTTTTGTGCTTAGAGTCAGAGCAATTAAGTGCCAAACCCATGTCGCGCTTTACCAGCTTAATTATTTATTTACCGCTACTTGTACCAAGTATTGCGTTTTTATTTGGCCTAGTGTGGCTGCAACAACTAGTAAATAACCAGGCCGCGTTTTTTAATGTGGTATTTACCCATTTATTGTTTGTACTTCCGTATGTGTTTTTATCACTTGCGAGCAGTTATAGGCGCTTAGACCCTCGCTTTGCTCATGTAGCAGCAAGCCTTGGCGCAACACCCTGCAAAGTGTTTTTACAAGTAAAATTACCCCAGTTATTTGCTCCTATTTTAATTGCGGCGGCACTTGGTTTAGCCATTAGCTTTGGCCAATATTTACCTACACTTTTAGCCGGTGGCGGGCGCATAGCAACCATAACAACCGAAGCGGTTACCCTTGCTAATGGCGCAAGTAGGCGCACCAGTGCGGTGTATGCCATTATGCAAATGGCATTGCCACTCATTGGCTTTATACTGGCGTGGGTGTTACCTAAGTACTTTTTTAAAAGCGCCCATCGCTAACCCATAAATTAAAAGGTTTTTAATGCAGTCATCTTTAGAGATTAAAAATTGTGAGCTTTATCGTCAAAACCAGCAATTACTTAGCTTAAACGAGCAGGTAAAAGGCGGCGAAATACTCACTGTTATGGGGCCATCAGGCAGTGGTAAATCAAGTTTATTAAATTGGCTTACCGGCACATTACCCAGTGGTTTTAGCGCAAATGGCGAAGTGTGGCTTAACGGCGAAAATATTAATAACTTACCCGCACATTTACGCCACATAGGCGTGCTTTATCAAGATGCGTTATTATTTTCGCATTTATCGGTAGGCGGTAACATTGCCTTTGCTATGCCTAAAGGCAATAAAAAACAGCGCCTTGAAAAAATAGAGCACGCCCTTGAACAAATTGGATTAAAAGGCATGGCTAATCGCCACCCCGACAACCTCTCTGGTGGGCAACAAGCCCGCGTTGCTTTATTGCGTATGCTATTGAGCGAGCCAAAAGCCATTTTACTTGATGAGCCCTTTAGCAAGCTCGACACCCAATTAAGAGTAGATACGCGCGAGCTAGTATTTAGCCAAATACGCGAGCATAAATTGCCCGCTATTATGGTAACCCACGATCATAGCGATGCAGAGGCCGCAAACGGCAAACTGATCACCTTAAATTTAGCCAAATAAACGCACAAAAAGTACAAGGCACCAAGCATGTTAGACAAATACATCACCCCAGTAATAAAGCCACTGTTAACTCCTGTTGTGGCGTTAATGCACAAACGCGGCATAACGCCCGACCAACTTACTGTGGCTGGCTTTTTAATAGGCCTATTAGCTGTGCCATTAATTGCGTATGAAATGTGGTACGCAGCGTTAACGGCTATTGCTTTAAATCGTATTTTAGATGGGCTAGATGGCGCATTAGCACGCCATGCAAATTTAAGTTCAAGCGCTGGTGGCTTTTTAGATATTACCCTCGACTTTTTATTTTATGCGGCAATTCCGCTTGGCTTTATTTTGGCAAACCCCGAGCAAAACGCCATTGCAGGTAGCATATTACTGGCCACCTTTATAGGCACTGGCTCAAGCTTTTTAGCCTTTGCCATCGCCGCCGAAAAATTTAAGCTCGAAAAACCCCAGTTTAAATACAAAAGTTTTTACTATTTAAATGGTTTAACCGAAGGCACAGAAACCATCGCGCTGTTTATTGCTTTTTGTATTTGGCCGCAGCACTTTGCCCTAATGGCGAGTATTTTTGCCACTGCGTGCGCTATTACTATTTTTACACGTATACATGGTGGTTATAACACGCTTAAACGCCAAGAAGCTGATGAGGTTAAACAAACCAATGAGTAATGAAATTTGGTGGCGATTAGGGTTCTTTTTTAGCATTTTGGTTATTATGATGCTGCTAGAATTGCGTATGCCTGCCCGTAAATCGCCGATAAAAAGTACCACCCGGTGGTTGGCCAATTTTGGACTGGTGTTTGCTTCATCATTAATTGCTCGCTTAAGTGTGCCAATAGGCTTAACTGCCGTAGCGCTTTATAACCAAGAGCACGGCATTGGTTTATTTAATCAAATAGCCACACCAAGTAGTGTTGCTATTATTTTAAGTATATTACCGCTTGATATAGTTATTTATTGGCAGCACCGGCTTTTTCATCAAGTGCCTATTCTGTGGCGTTTGCACCGAGTGCACCACGCCGATGCCCATGTAGATACCAGCACAGGTTTGCGTTTTCACCCTATCGAAATTGTACTCAGCATAGTTATAAAATTGATTGCCGTTACCGCTTTAGGAGTACCTGCTATTGCAGTATTAATATTTGAAATAGCACTTAATGGATTAGCGCTGTTTAACCACGCCAATATACGTTTACCCAATGCCATAGAAAAACCACTTCGGCTCATATTAATGACCCAAATACTGCACCGTATTCATCATAGCCAGCGCGTGAGCGAAACCAATTCAAACTATGGATTTAGCGTTATTTGGTGGGATAAACTGTTTGGTAGTTACAAAAATGAAGCGCAAAAAGCCGATAATGACATAGATATAGGCTTAAAAGAATACCCTAACCAGCAGCAAAACGCCTCGCTGTGGGGCTTGCTAATTATGCCGTTTAAACGTAAATAAGCAGCCATTTCAAGTGGCTACAATACTCTTAAAATAAACAATAAATTAAGGGGTAAATGCGTATTTAAATTTACACATTTACCTTATTAAACCCCGCCAAAGCCTTACCCGCTAAAATTTAGCCTTAACAAGTTAAGCACTTTAAAGGGTTTACTAACCTATTGAATGCTATACCACTTTCACTTTGTTTTTAACTTTCGTTTTTTGTAAAAAAGCAAAATTACACGCCATATAGTTAGCCTAATACGGGTAAATCATCGCAATTAGCGCTAAATGTAATTGCTGCAGGTAACTTTAATATTTACCAATTAAGTAAAATATTAATAGATGTATTAAAATGCAACATTACAAATAATGTAAGCTGTTAAATTTATTAGCGATTTAGTTAATAACTCCAATTGGTAAACTGGTCTTACCGTAAACTAAATGTAAATAAAACACACAAATATGTTGACCATTTACGTAGTGCGCAATATTATTTGTAAGCGCTTACAAAAACACATGATAAATGTAAGCGCTTACAAAAATATGGTTCTTTTTAATAAGTTTAAACACACATTCTGACAACAATCTGTGAAACCGGGGTTCAGCTATGAACATTGAAAAAACACACATTGCTCGCTTACTGGCTGCCATTTCGTTAGCGTCTTTAGCTGGCTGTGGTGGCGACTCAGCCACAACATCTAATTTTGAAAATATCGACGCTTCCGAGCCAGTTTCAGATTGGCAACTAGTATGGAGCGACGAGTTTGAAGACTCAGCCATTGATACTAATAAGTGGAACTTTGAATTAAACTGCGATGGCGGTGGTAACAACGAAAAACAATGTTACACCGATAACGAAGAAAACGCCTTTATACAAGACGGTGTGTTAAACATTGTTGCCCTACCCGCAACAGAAGGCGCTGAAAAGCCCTACACTTCTGCGCGTTTAAATACCCGTTACAATGCTGACTTTACTTATGGCCGCTTTGAAGTACGTGCAAAGCTCCCTTCGGGGCAAGGCAGCTGGCCTGCGTTTTGGATGCTACCAACCGATGAAGAATACGGTACATGGCCACGATCAGGCGAAATTGATGTTTTAGAATCAGTAAACCTAAAAACCGCTGACGAAGATGGCGGTATTGAATCAAGCATTCATGGCACATTGCATTACGGCCGCGCTTGGCCAGATAACAGCTACACAGGCCAAGAGTACAAATTTCCTGAAGATAGCAACCCAGCAGATGACTTTCATACTTACGCAGTAGAGTGGCAAGAAGGTGAAATACGCTGGTACGTTGATGGCTACCTATATGCCACACAGCGCCAATCAGAAGTATTATATAATCCCAAAGGCGAAGCCGCAGGTTTGAAACATCGCGGTTGGTTTGCAGAGTATTTTGAACAAGGTTCTGGCGAGCTAGAAACTCATTGGGATAGCGCTCCTTACGATAAGGACTTTCACTTACTGTTAAATTTAGCAGTAGGCGGCGACTGGCCTGAAAACGTAAATGAGTTAGGCGTAGATGCCAGCGCATTTGAAAACGGCCAAACGTTTGCAATTGACTACGTACGCGTTTATCAATGTGCATCAAACCCAGATACCGGCAAAGGGTGTGAAACTATTCGCCCAGGTTACGATAGCCTAGACGATGCCCTGCTAGAGGGCGAAGCGCCTATTCCTAGCCCGCCATCTACAGGTATTGCTACACCGTTAACTATTTTTGGCGACAGCTTTAACCCTAACTGGCCAGCATGGGATTGTTGTGGTGGCTCTACACCTGCAATTGTAAGTGATGAAGAGCAAGGCGACGTTGTTGAATTTACAATAGGCAGCGAGCCTACAGTGGTTGGTTTTATTAGCCGCGATGCATTTATTACTGACGAAAACGGCGCTGCAACGCCTTTTGATGCATCACCTATGTTAGAAGAAGGCTACGTACGCTTTAAAATGAAAGTAACCAGCGCACCAAGCGTGCCAGACACACCTTGGTTTGTAAAACTTGAAAGCACAGAAGCCTCAACCGATGCTGATATGCCGCTTACAAGTAGCGTTGAAGGCCAAGCACCTGTAGTAGGTCAGTGGCAAACCTATACGTTTTTACTTTCTGACCTTGCTGACTTAGATTTAGATATCAGCGCAATTGACGTACTTATGGTATTTCCTGAGTGGGGCACCGGCGAAGGCGCAACCTTTTTAATTGACGACGTTGAAATTACACAAGACAACCTAGGCGCATCACCAGAGCTAACTATTTTTGAAGATGAGCAAAACCTAGCATGGCCAATGTGGGATTGTTGTGGTGGCTCAACGCCTATCGAAGTGGTAGATGATGAAGCGCACGGTGTAACCGCTGAATTTAGTATTGGTGCAGAGCCTACAGTAATGGGCTTTAACAGCCGTGTTGAAGTAGGTGGTGCAGGTGAGTCATTTGATGCAAGCAGCATTTTAGATGAAGGCGTTATTCAGTTTGATTTAAAAGTAACATCTACCCCTAGCGACCCGTCAACTGCGTGGTTATTTAAAGTAGAGGCAAATGGTGCAACTTCATTTGCAGAACTTGAGCTAACGCAAAGTGTTGAAGGTGTAGCGCCAGTGACTGGCGAGTGGCAAACTTATACATTTAAGTTATCAGATCTCGCTGGTGCAGGCCTTGATGTAAGTGCAATTGATGTACTTATGATTTTTCCGGCATGGGGCGCAGGTGAAGGCGCGGTTTACCGTGTAGATAATGTTAAAATTTACAACCCTAATGCAGCGCCCGTTGCCTCTGGTGAGCTAAACGTATTTACAGATACAGTCGCCGATCAGTGGAGCATATGGGATTGCTGTGGTGGTTCAACACCTACAACAGAAACCGACGATGATCAGCACGGCGCAGTGGCTCAGTTTAGCATTGGTGCAACACCTACTGTAATGGGCTTTTTAGCCGATGAAGACGTATCGTTTGATGCATCAGCTCTGTTAGAAAATGGCGTTGTACAGTTTGATTTAAAAGTAATAACAGCACCCTCAAACGTGGATGCACAATGGTTATTTAAAATTGAATCAATTGGCGCTTCAAGCGCAGTAGAGCTGGCATTAACGCAAAGCAATGAAGGGCAAACACCTGTTACAGGCGAATGGCAAACATACACCTTCCCTATTGGGCAACTATTTGATGCGGGCTTAGATATTAGCGCTATAAACGTGCTCATGGTATTTCCTACGTGGGATATGGGCAACGGCGCACTATACCGCATAGATAACGTGATTATCGCGAATCCATAAAAACACACTACAATAGGCGCATGGCGCCTATTGCTACACAACAACATTTTATAAAGCAGAGCTATTATGAACACATTCAATTTTAAAAAGAGCCAACTTGCGGCTTCTGTGTCTCTTATCATTGCTGCAAGCACGTTAAATACGGCCATTGCTGCCGAGGCAGACACTGCAGCATCTCCTGATGTAGAAGTTATTGAAGTAAAAGGTATTCGTGGTTCACTTATTCGTTCTATGGATATGAAACGTGATTCATCGGGCGTGGTAGATGCCATTTCAGCAGAAGAAATGGGTAAATTTCCAGATACCAATTTAGCAGAATCATTACAACGCATTACCGGTGTATCGGTGAGCCGTGCAAACGGTGAAGGTAGCCAAATTACCGTACGTGGTTTTGGCCCAGAGTTTAACTTAATTACGCTAAACGGCCGCCAAATGCCAGGCACAGGTTATACGCGTTCGTACAACCTTGAAAACATTGCCTCAGAGGGCGTAAGTGCGCTAGAAGTATTTAAAACAGCGCGCGCCGATGTACCAAGCGGTGGTTTAGGTGCAACAGTTAATATTTCTACTGCGCGCCCTTTTCAAAAGCCAGGTCAAAATTTTTCAGCCACGGTTAAAGCAAATCACGACTCATCAAACGAAGCCGGTGATGATGTAACTCCCGAGCTTTCTGCTGTTTATAGCAACACATTTGCAGATGACAGATTTGGTTTTGGTTTTTCGTTTTCGCATCAAGAACGCGACTTTCAAAAACAACGCGCCAATATTCAAGGTTGGCAAGCCAATGTTGATTTACCTGAATTAGATAGCAGTAACGTTGTTGATAACCGTACTGACCCATCAGGTAACTACTACTTCCCTAAAGACATGAACTACTCTATTGAAGATGTAGAGCGTGAACGTACTAACGGCCAAGTTACTTTTCAATTTGAACCGGTTGATAGCTTTGTAGCCACCTTAGATTACACAGCAAGTAAAGCGGTTACGGGCTCTGAAAGTATTGGTTGGGGTATCTGGAACGACTTTGGTAGCAATATTAATGGCTACGAGCTTGATGAAAACGGCACCGCTGTTTATGCCGATATTAGCGGTAACGATGCCTCGTTTACAGCCAACAAAGGCACCACAGAAGTAAAAGCACGCTCTATTGGTTTAAACCTAGAGTGGGAAATTAACGACACGTGGCACGTTGAGCTTGATTACCATGACTCTAAAAATGAAACCGATAACGGCGCCGATGACGGGCTAGGCAGTACCGGCCAAGTGATTTTAGGCTCTGATCAGCTAGCAAATAAAATTTACGATTACCGCACAGGCGAAATCCCAAGTGCTCAAGTTAACTGGTTAAACGGCACAAGCGAATTAACGCCAGGCGAAATTGACTCTAACTTTAGCCAATTTACGCACTCGCCAGGTGAATCAAACATTGAGCAATTACAATTACATACCACTTGGTACAATGAAAACTTTGATATTGGCCTAGTTAAAGTAAAATTTGGTGCATCGCGCACTGAGCAAAACACAGGTGGTTACACTGCATGGAGTGGCTTAGTGGGTGGCCCTGGTTTTAACCCATCGTACACAGAAACATTCCCAGATAGCATGTTTACTCGCCACGATACGTCGGGCCTTTTAGATCAATTTGATGGTGGCGGCAGCAACTTACAACCAGGTTACTACTACACCTACGATTTTGACGAAGCAGTGGCTCGCCAAATGGCTTACCTAACTTCTGATGTAACCGGTGGCGATGCATACGCAGCCAATGCTTACATGGATGGTATTGATAGCGAAAGCTACGTAGAAGAAATTACAAACAGCTTTTATATTCAATCAAGCTGGGAGTTTGATGTAAGCGATTACTACGTAAAAGTAAACGCAGGCCTGCGCTACGAGCAAACAGATGTAACCAGCACCGTACGCCAACGTGTTGAAGAACAAGTAAACTGGATAAGCGCCTCAGAGTGGATAATGCAATATGCAGCCGGCGGCGATGATAACTTCTTAGAGCAGCAAGGCGATTACGACATATTATTACCGTCAATCGATGTAAGTGTTGATTTAACCGAAGACGTTGTAGCCCGTGTTTCATGGGGTAAAACTATGTCGCGTGCACCACTGGGTGATTTAGCCGGTGGCCGTAGCTTAACAGGCAGCCCAAAACCTGGCTCGCGCACGGGTAGCCAAGGTAATACAAATTTATTGCCGTTTGAATCAACCAATCTCGACTTATCATTAGAGTATTACTACGCAGAAGGCAGCTACGCCTCTGTTGGTTACTTTAAAAAAGACGTAGATAACTTTATTCAAACTACCATTACGCAAACCACGATTGAAGGCCTATACGACATTTTAAACGGCCCGCGTTACTTACAAGCTGTTAGCGATATTGAATCGCGCGGTGAGCAAGCAACCACCGATGCTATTTTTGCGCAAATGATTAGCAATGGTTATGGCAATGCGAATGGCGTCATTGAGCCAAATAGCGATGACCCACTTATGGTATGGAACATAAGCCAACCACAAAACACCGACAGCAAATCGGTAGATGGTTTTGAAGTGGCTGTTCAGCACTTAATTGGCGAAACTGGTTTTGGTGTAGGTGTTAACGCCACGTTTGTAGATGGCGATGTAGAATTTGATAGCGAAAGCCTAGACCAACAAGCGCCGCTTACAGGTTTAAGTGACTCTGCTAACTTTCAAGGCTTTTATGAAAAAGACGGCCTATCAATCAAAATTACTTACGCATGGCGCGACTCGTACTTAATTGGTGTAGGCCAAGCACAAGGCTCAGCCGATGCGCCACCGCAATATGCTAAAGCCTACGGCCAATGGGATATGAGCGTAAACTACGATGTAAACGAAAACGTAACCGTATTTTTTGATGGCATAAACTTAAATAATGCCACCGAAGAAGGCTACGGCCGTTACGAAGAGCAGTTCTTATTTGCTAATCAGTACGGCCCACGCTACTCAATTGGTGCCCGTTACACGTTTTAAACTATTCCCTAGTTAGAATAGTTAAGCCGCTTGTTTTAATAAGCGGCTTTTTTTATAACGTTTTTATTTGCTCAAGCAATACATTAGTTGTCCAATCAATGCCGTTATACGCAATATCTGGCTTGTAGTAAGCCCCTGCTCCTCGCGCTCTGTTTACGTATACTTTGTTAGGTACAATCACTTTCCCCAACCCTGAAGGTAAATCAGCTAAGCGTACTTCCATATACATAGAATCAGCACTACTTGGCGCACCGAATAACGTTGTATTTTCAAAAAGCTTAAACTTATCAAGCGCATCTAAACAAGCACTGGCGCACTGCG
The DNA here is from genome assembly GCF_028598715.1 of Pseudoalteromonas sp. GABNS16E. Lineage (NCBI taxonomy): Bacteria > Pseudomonadati > Pseudomonadota > Gammaproteobacteria > Alteromonadales > Pseudoalteromonadaceae > Pseudoalteromonas > Pseudoalteromonas sp. GABNS16E. The sequence continues at coordinate 39,447 of NZ_JAQREZ010000029.1, read as the reverse complement.
GCGGAACAATAACAAACACCTTGGTTTTAAAGTCACTAGTTAAAGGCTTTTGTGGTATGTTATTTGGCGTATTAGTTTCTTGCTCTACATAAAATGGATCACCACTTTTAAGTGATAAAGCCATACCCGCAGCTGTGATTTTAAATATTTTCAATAATTCAGGCTGATTTTTTACAACCTCTAATAAAGACACTACATGGTCGGTATTATCCTTTGATGCTCTCCACCACACTTGCGTGTTTTGAGAAGTATTATTTACTTTTTGTTCTACTATTTTTTTGCCCCATAGTTCTTTGGCTATTTGTGAGCTCCAATAAGATGAGCCACCTTGGTTATGGCGCAAATCTAACACCACGGCTTTTGCAGTAAGTAACTTGCTACGCTGCTGTTGTATTTTTTCAAACACTTTATTGTAGGCAGCAGTTTGCTTTTCGGTTGATGAAAAGCTAGGCATAGCAATCCACGCAATATTTTTTTCAGGCCAGGTTAAATCAATGGGGAGTTCATCACCGTTGTAGGCATTTTCTAAATGCTTACTGGCTGACTTAGGCCTTACAGACCAATTTAATACGTGTGTATAGGTATCGCCATTGGCTTTAACTAATTCGCATTCTTTTAAAGGAGTTAAAAATGGATTGCCCTCGTCAATGAGTAACCGCCAACCTTGCTGCCACCAATGGCCAGGTTGTGCAACTTGCCCATAAAACTTAAACACTCTCTCACGTATTAAGGTCTCGGTGCTTTGCCCGTCACATTGGCTTACAACGTCGCCTTTGCTAATATTTTTGTTTTCACTGTAATACACTTTTAGCGCATCACCTCGCCACACAGCTCTAAAGCCCGGCCAGCGGCGCGCGGGTCTATCTACGCTTGAAAACACACCGGCGTGGCCATCTTGTAAAATAGTGCTAAAGCGAGAAATTGCCGCTGCATGAACCTGCGGCCCGCTCGCTTGAGTTGAGAGTTTAAGCGCTTGTGCTTTTGCCTGTTTTAATAAATCAGGGAACGCGGGGTTGTTAGCATCAAACATACCTGGGTGATTTTGTGCTGTAATGTTGTAAGCAGCTTGAATATCGTTTTCTATTACTGTTCGCCACTGCTCATCCGTTTGCGGTGACACAGCGGTGTTAGCAAAACCCATAAAAGATACAATAAAGCTGCTAGTAGAAATAGTGAGCATAGATATTTTAACCATCATTCAAATCCTTTTGTTGTAGTTTTTTAATAGTTAAAACTGGAAACTATTGATGCCGTTTAACTTAGCACACACTTAAGATAATTATGCCTAAATGCCAGCTCTAGAGATTGTTTAATGCTTGAGTAGACGAATCCATTCATCGGGGTTTGCTAAAATAAAGTCATAAGTATCTTCATTATCTAAAGTGATTGTTATTGCATCGCTTGTTAGTGGTAAAATGCCTGCACCTCTCCCTGCTGACTTTTCAATTTTTACGATTGCGCTTCGTGTAAAAGTATAAGGCCCTAAACCAGCACTTTCATTGTATGGCTCAAAACGTACCTCACCTTGCGTTACATAAAATTTACCATCGGCTTTTGCAACACCACCTTGATACGTAGCTGTAGATGATTTGAGTATTTTATTGTTCATTTGGCTTTCCTGCTAATTAATTTACGTCAATAAAATGTATTCACTTTAATAAGTTATATAGCTTTATACTTTAAGGCAATCAATTTGTACCCAAAAAGCAAGTTATAATGACACGTACTTTATTTAGCCAATTAGAATCTAGGCTTCGAAAGATGCAAAGTTTAAAATGGGTGTTTTGTTAATTCTTTTTCTGAATTTTTTTAACTAAAGGCACTATCGCTAAAGCTAGCAATACGGCAAGAAAAAAGCTCACAAACGTATTACCAAACACCCATCTAAAAAAGATTCCTGAGAGAGACATTACAAAAGCTGACCAAAGCCATGGATTTATATTCTGCATACTATCTAGAGCACCTCATAACGCCCGCTAATGGGCTGGTTTGTAGCGCCAGCGGAAAACCAGTCCCAATTGACGCGCTTGTTAAACTTTTAATACTTTTCATGATGAGCTGCCGCATATCCGTCTTTGTATTCGCATCCTGGGCACAGCTCAGCCATTTCGTCATATTCACAAGCTGAATATATGTAAGGAGATTGGCACCACTTACAATCAAGAACTTCTTCTTCGTGGCTACAGACAAGGCAAATTTCATTGTCGATGTCGAAGGTCAAGTTGTGGCAGGAAGTGCACTTTATGGTAGCAATATCTTCTTTTTCTATTTTTTCGTAAGCTGCCTTAAGATAATTGCTATAGAACTCCGTGTAACTATATAAAACAGCAAGGCCATTTTCCTTTAGGTGCTTTGACTTCCAGTCCAAGCTTAAATGCTCTTCAGAGAAATTGATGACAAATAGTAAAACCTGCCCGACTAATGTCTTTGCTTCTTGGTCTGATATTGAAAATTCAAAGTGCTCAATTTCATTCCGCTTTTCCCTAGCAGTTTGAATAGCATTTAGATCTTCGTCGCTGAACTTAACGCCGCCAATTTTTTGCAGCCTTTTACAAGCAAGTTCACTACTTACAGTGTGTTGAGATGGAGATGGGTATTTATCAATATTTGTGAAGACAAACGCTGGATGAATTTGCCTGAGCTTCTCTTTAAACAAAAGCTCTACAACGTGCGCAAGATCAACAATAATCCTCTTCCAATTCCCCAGCCCTTTTTCCTCAATTGGCCCCATGTGTCTTAATGCATGTTCCAAGGAATCACTAGCATTTTCTATTAGATTAAATTTGTTCATAGATACTCAGTGAAGCCTAGCAACTTTGTCTACGACACTTGTCGTTTTATAAACCGACAAATGTCCCTATATTACAATGCATTTATCTTAGCCAGCAAATAACCACCTGTAAACAATTAGTTAACTACAAAGAAATCTCCGTTAATGCTGTAACACACCAAAATGGGGGAGAGCAGTAATATCCGACAATGCATAAATCACTGCACATTTTTAGAGCAACTTTTATAAAAAGTTAATATCGTAAAATCGTTTTTAACGCAGGTAATGAGTTATTAAAACGCTTAGGTTTTAACGTTTTGAACCCGGCTGGTATTGTACTTATATATTACAACACGCTTAAAGTAGCGTTGTGAGCAATGTGAATAAAAGCGCTGCAAATATGCAGCGCCCTCATTACTTAATGGTTGTTGTGTTTAAGTTTGAATTGCTTTATTAGAAAAAGCCGAGCGGGTCTTCGCTATAGCTCACTAATAAATTTTTAGTTTGTTGGTAGTGATCGAGTGCTAGTTTGTGTGTTTCACGCCCTATTCCTGATTTTTTATAACCACCAAATGCAGCATGTGCTGGGTACATGTGGTAACAGTTGGTCCACACTCGGCCAGCTTCAATTTTGCGCCCCATGGTATAAGCACGGTTCATGCTTCGGCTCCACACCCCTGCGCCTAAGCCAAATTCTGAGCTGTTGGCAAGTTCGAGTGCTTCGGCTTCATCTTTAAAGGTCGACATAGAAATAACAGGGCCAAAAATCTCTTCTTGGAATACACGCATGTCGTTTGTACCTTTAAGCAGTGTAGGTTGTATGTAATAACCACCATTTAAATCGTCATTTAGCTGCTCTACGTTTCCGCCGGTGAGTACTTCGGCGCCTTCTTTTTTACCTATGTCTATGTAACTAAGTATTTTATCAAACTGTGCTTTTGAAGCTTGAGCGCCCACCATGGTTTCGCTGTCGAGTGGATTGCCACGTTTAATTTGTTGGGTACGTTCGAGTATGCGCTCAATAAACTGCTCGTATATATCTTCTTGAATAAACAACCTTGATGGACAGGTACATACTTCGCCCTGGTTAAAGTAAGCAAGCACGGCGCCTTCTATAGCTTTTGATAAAAACGCGTCGTCTTTTTCCATTACATCATTAAAAAATATATTGGGCGATTTACCGCCAAGTTCTACCGTTGATGGGATAATGTTTTCAGCAGCACATTTTAAAATATGTGAGCCGACAGGTGTAGAGCCTGTAAATGCAATTTTAGCGATACGTTTACTTGTGGCCAGTGCTTCGCCTGCTTCCTTACCAAACCCATTTACAATATTGAGCACGCCTGCAGGCAGTAAGTCACCAATAATGTCCATTAAAACTAAAATAGAGGCCGGTGTTTGCTCAGCTGGTTTTAGTACCACACAGTTACCTGCAGCAAGTGCTGGTGCAAGTTTCCATGCGGCCATTAAAATAGGGAAGTTCCACGGGATAATTTGCCCAACCACACCTAACGGTTCGTGAAAATGATATGCCACCGTGGTTTCGTCAATTTCGCCAATACTGCCATCTTGCGAGCGTAGGCACCCTGCAAAGTAGCGAAAATGATCGGCCGCGAGCGGAATATCAGCCGCGAGTGTTTCGCGAATGGCTTTACCGTTATCCCATGTTTCGGCAACAGCTAGTAGCTCTAGGTTTTGCTCAATTCGGTCGGCTATTTTTAGCAGTATATTACTGCGCTCGGTAACTGAGGTTGTGCCCCATTGCTCTCGCACTGCGTGCGCTTTGTCGAGTGCTAGGTTTATATCGTCTTTGTCGGATCGAGGTATTTGGCAAAATACCTTACCGTTTACTGGGCTTATATTATCAAAATATTGGCCGTTTACAGGTTTTACCCACTCTCCGCCAATGTAATTTCCGTATTGTTGTTTAAAGTTTACGAGTGCGCCATCGCTACCTGGATTTGCGTATATCATGTGTGTGCTCTCTTTATTGTTGTTAGCTAAAGGTCGAACATTTATATAAAACAAAATGCTTTATATTTAATCAGTGTTATTTGACATTAGCCTAACGAGCACCTAAAAACTTGATTAGCTGTCCACAAAAGTTGTCTGTGAGTCCACACTAATAAAAGCCAAAAGGATTGATATGCACACATCTCAGTTAAACAAAAAACGCCAACAACTTGATGTTTTAATAGAAAATAAAGTGACATTTGCAGCAGATAACAGCGAGTTGAGCATTTACGACACGTACCAACGCGCACAAAAGGTGGCACTGCATTCAAAGGAGTTACTGTTTTGTGCCATGCTCAGCGGTAAAAAAGTAATGCACGTAGAAAGTAGCCAATACCATAAAGCATTTTTACCCCACGAGTCGTTTGTATTAGCGCCAGAGCAAGGTGTATTAATTGATTTTCCACAGGCATCAATGCACGCCCCAACCACGTGTTTAGCAATTGAAATAAGCAAAGATAAAATAAACACTGTGGCGAATGCGCTTAACATGCAGCAAAGCTTTGCACACGATGGCGGCTTATTCGAGTATGTTCCGCAATTGGTGCATAGCCAACATAATAGCCAAACACAGCATTTATTAGAGCGCATGGTACATTTATTTAGCGAACAAGGCGCACAGCGACATTACTTAATTGACTTGTCGTTAAACGAATTGATCACCCGGTTGTTACAACAACAAAGTCGCGACTTATTACTGGCTAATAGGGATAAACCACGCCTTAAAACAAAAATAAGCGATGCACTGCTTTATATTGAAGAGCACTTAAACGAAACGCTCGACATAAATACCTTGTGCAAAATAGCCTGCATGAGCCGCAGTAAGTTTTATCAGCAGTTTAAACTGGCATTTGGCACTACCCCAGCCCTTTGGCAGCAACAATTAAGACTTAAAAAAGCCCGCAATCAATTACTGCAAGGCCATGCTATTAGCCAAGTGTGCTTTGATGTTGGGTTTAATAGCGCAAGCCACTTTAGTCGTGTTTTTAAACAAACCTTTGGTATTGCGCCTAAAGAGTGCCGGCATTAAGGCTAAAACCTTATTTTTTACTTTGCTAACGCCCTGAATATGTTAGTTTATTAACATGAGTATTGAGTAAAGAATTGGTATGAGTAAGCAAACCCGCTGGACCCTAAAAAGTATTGCTAAAGAGTTAGGTGTATCTAACGCAACAGTCTCTAATGCGTTTAATCGCCCTGATCAGCTATCGGCTAAACGCCGAGACGATATTCTTGCAGCGTGCAAAACCTTGGGCTATTACGGGCCCAATAAAGCCGCGCAATCGCTTCGCAGTGGTACATTTAATATTGTGGCGTTAGTGCTGCCCGATAGCGTCGAATATATGGTGTCGGACCCTGTGGCCAGTAGCTTTATGCGGGGTGTAACCTCGGTGCTTGAAAAAAACGGCATTAATGTTTTATTGTTATCTGGTAATAGCGATAACCTTAAGAGTGTGGTCGACTTTGTTGATGGCTTTATTTGTTATGGCCGCCCTCGAAATAACGCATTAGTAGAGCAGTTAAAAACGGTCTCTAAACATGTGGTAACTATTGATTTTGATATAGCCCGCAATGCCTCAGTAAATATTAATAACGAGCAAGCAAGTTACGAAATAGCCAAGCATGTTTTAAAAAATCAAAGCGATAAAGTCGCTATTTTAGGCTTAAGATTACTTGATGAAAACGTATTGTGCCGCGTATATGAGCACCACGAATTTGAAACAGGGCAATCTATTTCGCACCAACGTTTACGGGGTTATCAACGTGCTTTAAGTGAGGCAAATATAACCGTAGCTGATGACCGCATTTGGAATATACCTGAGAGCAGCGAGCGTTTTGCTAACATTGCCGCTAAAGAGGTGTTAAGTGCCTCCCCCCGCCCTAACGTTATAATTTGTATGAGTGATTTAATTGCCCTTGCCACCATGCGAGAAGCGATAAAACAAGGCATAAAAATAGGTGAAGAACTGCGTATTGTCGGCTTTGATGGAATAGACGAAGCCGCTCGTTTTGTACCGCGCCTAACCACTATTCATCAAAACAGCCAAGAAAAAGGCGTAATGGCCGCCGAGCTCTTTATATCAAAAGAAGAAAAAATATGTGATGTAAGTTACGAGCTAGATATTGGCGCTAGTGGTTAATAAGTTATGTTAAAAAGGATTGGGTAAACAAAAGCCAAGCTCAAGTCAAGAGCTTGGCTTTTATGTTTTAATAGCCTGTTAGGCTAACAATGCGTTTAAACTTATTGTTGTTTCTTCATCATCATTTACTTGAGTAATAAGCGCGTCTCGCGTTTTAAAATTAACACTTAATGCAATAGACTTATCTTCTAGTTGCCACGTTAAACAACATATTCCCTGGGTGCCGTGAGCACTAAACTCTCCTGCAAAAGCGGGGTGTTCATTACGTAATTTAATGAGCTCTATTAAACCTTTTACTACAGGTTTATTGAGTGCGTGCTCAATTGTTTCAGTATTTAAATACGGACGGTTAATATCACGGCCCACATTGGTACGCGCAAGTAAATCCATATCGTTTTCGCAGGCAAATAAACCGCCGTAGTACACTTGCGGCACACCGGGGGCAAAAAACTGTATGGCACGCGAAATCAAATAATCTAAATCGTTAGCGCCTAATGCATTGTAATACGTGCAATTTACTTGGTATAAATCAACGTTACTGGCAGCAGCACCTGTAGCTTGGCGGCTTTGGTTGTTACTGTTGGCATGCATGGTTTCTACAAGGGTATCTATTTGCTGTGCATTTAATAGCCCTGCCTTGTCGCCCATTGGGCCTGCATCAATAATGCCTATGCCGTCGTGCGTATCAAGTACCGTTAAACAGTTGCGTGGTGAAATTTGTAACCATTTAAGTAATGCATCTACATCGTTATTAAATAAGCTATGCAAAATAAGCGGCGGTAATGCAAAGTCGTAAACCATGTTTACACGCTTTGCTACTTCTACTTGTGTTTGATAGTGGCTATGAATTTCAGCAATGGTTTCCATGCCAAGCTCGTTTGCTTGCTTTGACAAGTTATCTAGGTAGCCAAAGGTTTCGTCTAGCATAAAACAGTTTGTACCGGCTTGTTTAATTGCGTAACCCGCTGCATCTAAACGAATAATATTTACGTTATTTTCAGAAAACTTAGTTAATACGTTATTTAAATACGCAATACCCGCTTCAACTTTTACGTTTATATCAATTTGGTTATCGGTAAACGTGGTCCAAAAGTCATACGTTTGACCATCGCCACACTGCATTGGCGTAAAACAGCTACCGGGACGCGGGCGATAAATTGCTTGTTGCTCAGCTTCGCTCATACCATTTGGAAAAACGTCTTCTTTTGTTAAAAACAAATCCCAAAATTCTGACTGCTTGCCTTTAGCTAGCACATCTTGAAACTGATAAGACTGCGCCGATACATGGTTAACGATTAAATCAGCCATTAGATCATGGTTTTCACCCAGTGCTTGAATATCAGCCCATGTACCAATGCGAGAATCTACTTCGCTGTGATCAATCGGGTCAAAGCCCGCATCGCTTCCATCAATAGGATTATAAAAAGGTAAAAGGTGCACACCACCAAATACGCCCTTCAAAGGACCTTTTAACAATGTTGTAAGTGCGTTTATATCTTGACCTGTGATTCGATCAGCGTATGTGATCAATTGAACTTTATTCTTCATCATGTGTGATTACCAAGTTGAAACTTAATCGATTAAGATATATCTTTAACTAGCACGTACAATTTTACAAGTAATTTTTAAATATTTTACATACAAAAGTTGTGGCAACGGTAATACTAACTAGAGTAAGTGATTGAGTTATTACTATAACTTGAGCCACAACGAGGAAAAATCACATGACGAATTTACACACACACTCGCAAAGCGACCCAATGCAGCACATACGAATACTCACTTACATGATGTTTTTTATGTTTGCGATGACCTCAGATGCAGTAGGTATGATCATCCCTGAACTAATCACAGAGTTTGGTTTAAGTATGACCCAAGCCAGTGCTTTTCATTATGCACCTATGGCACTTATTGCTTTTAGTGGCTTGTTTTTAGGCTTTTTAGCCGACAGCCTAGGCCGTAAACAAACCATAATGCTGGGCTTACTTATTTTTTCGCTCAGCTGCTTTTTGTTTGCCTTTAGCAACAGTTTTTCGGTATTTTTAATTTTGCTGTGCTGTATAGGGCTTGCCATTGGTTTATTTAAAACCGGTGCACTAGCGCTACTTGGCGATATATCTGCAAGTAACGCAGAGCACACTAAAACCATGAACAAAGTAGAAGGCTTTTTTGGTATTGGTGCCATAGTTGGCCCTGCGCTGGTAGGCGTACTGCTTACTCAAAACGTGAGCTGGACTTACCTGTACATTATTGCCGGCGTTATGTGTTTAATTTTAGCGTTAATGGCATGGCGCGCCGACTACCCAAGTGTTGTTAAAAGCAAAGAAAAGCCCGCTTCACTTGCCACCACCATGAAAATGATTAAAAACCCGTACGCACTTGGTTTTTCGTTGGCTATTGCATTATATGTGGCTACCGAGGTTGCTATTTACGTGTGGATGCCAACACTTTTAAAAGATTACACAGGCTCGTGGCCTTTACTTGCAACCTACGCACTTACTATATTTTTTGTATTACGTGCTGCTGGACGCTTTATTGCTGTATGGCTTTTAAATCACTTTAGCTGGCAAGGGGTCATGGCTTATTTAAGTTTAGGCATCGCGCTGTGTTATGTAGGCACTTTGGTAGGCGGTGTTGATTGGGCGGTAGGCTTGCTTCCGCTTTCGGGTTTATTTATGTCGATGGTTTACCCTACTTTAAACTCTAAAGGTATATCGTGCTTTCCTGTTGCACAACATGGTGCAGTAGCGGGTGTTATTTTATTTTTTACCGCGCTTTCGGCCGCACTTGCGCCTTTATTTATGGGCATGATAAGTGATTACTTTGGCCACGTACGCTACGGCTTTTACTTAGCTACCGGCTTTGCTGTGATCTTATTTTTAGCCATGCTTTATAACTTTTACCGCGACCCTGCGGCAAAAGCATTAACTAAAAATGCATAAATGGCTGCTCAAGCCAGAATAAAAATACCTTTAAAATCAATATAAAAACAAAAAAGTGCAAATTACACACAAAAAAAATTTGCATATTGTAAAAACTTTGTTATTTTTACTTAATCGATTAAGTAAAAATAACAAACTCACACAACACAATGAGGCGTTAACATGACAACACACCACACACCTTTATATTTAATCAGTGCCTTAGCACTTGCAGTAAGTCAAGGCGTTCATGCACAAGACGAGCAAGAAACCAAAGTGCAAGCTAAGCAAGGGCTTGAAACAATTGTTGTTACCGGTGTACCTCGCCGCACAACTATTATGGCATCGAGCTCATCAGTAAGCAGTTTATCGCTTGAGCAAGTTGAGGTATCAACGCCACGCTCAACGGCTGAAGCATTTAGAATTATTCCGGGTGTTCGCGCTGAATCAACAGGCGGTGAAGGTAATGCAAATATTGCAGTGCGTGGCTTACCTGTAGCATCGGGTGGCGCTAAGTTTTTACAGCTGCAAGAAGATGGCCTTCCTGTAATGCAGTTTGGTGATGTTGCCTTTGGTAACGCCGATATTTTTATGCGCCTTGATAACACAGTACAAACAATCGAATCAATTCGTGGTGGCTCAGCCTCTACATCAGCCAGTAATGCACCTGGCGGCATAATTAACTTTATTTCTAAAAACGGTGATAACGAATCGGGTAGCGTATCTACTACTGTTGGCCTAGATTACGACAGTGTACGCACCGATTTTGAATACGGCACCTATTTAACCGACAGCGTGCGTTTTCATGTAGGTGGTTTTGTACGCCAAGGCGAAGGCCCGCGCGAAACAGACTACACATCAAATAAAGGTGGCCAAATTAAAGCTAACCTTACTAAAGATTTTGAAAACGGCTACGTTCGCCTTTATTACAAACACTTAGACGATAAGAGTGTTGGCTACCTTCCTATGCCAATGTACTCAAATGGTGACTCTATTGCCGGGTTTGATGCACAATCAGATACACCGCATTCTGCGTTATTTACTAAAACTGTTCGTTTAAACGGTGAAAACCAAATTAGCAGTGGCGATTTACGCGACGGCATGAACCCTAAAGTGGATGCGGTAGGTTTTGAAGCTGTATTTGATTTAGATAACGATTGGCGTATCGAAAACCGTTTTCGTAAGTCATCAATTAGCGGTAACTTTAACTCGCTTATTCCTGCTGAGGTTGGCAGCGCATCGTCTATTGCACAAAGTATTGGCGGTGTAGGCGCAACACTGAGTAATGCAAACACAGGCGAAGCATTTAATGATGAACTTGCCATGCGTATTCACACTTTTGATGTAACGCTTAATGACTTTGGCTCTATTGTTAACGATTTTAAACTGACTAAATCGTTTAGTGATGACACTAGCCTAACCTTTGGTTACTTTGCCTCTACGCAAAATATTGCTATGTCGTGGTTATGGAACTCTTACCTAATGGAGCTTAAAGGCGACAATGCGGCACTTTTAAATGTAACCGCAGCCGATGGCACTGAGTATTCAGAAAACGGTTTATACGCATACGGCACGCCTTATTGGGGTAACTGTTGTCAGCGCGATTACGACACCGAGTACGATACTCGCGCACCGTATGTTGCGTTTTCAACAAAACTTGGTGATGTAAGCATTGATGCAAGTGCCCGCTACGACAGCGGTGAAGCACGCGGTAACTACGCAGGTGCCGTAACCTCAACAGTAGATATGAACCGCGACGGTACTATTTCTATTCCTGAGCAAAACGTAGCAGGTATTGATATAGCTAATGCAAGCCCAGTTAATTACGACTGGAGCTACTCGTCTTATTCTGTAGGTGCTAACTACCAAATTGACCCAAGCCTAGCGACGTTTGCACGTATTAGTAAAGGTGGGCGCGCAAATGCAGACCGTTTATTATTTGGTAAAGTACGCAGTGACGGAAGCGTAGCCGATGAAGATGCAGTAGATGAAGTAAACCAATTTGAGATTGGTGTGAAAAAACGCTTTGACTCGTTCTCGGTATTTGCAACAGCCTTTTACGCAGAAACAGAAGAGCAAAACTTTGAAGCAACATCGCAAACCTTTTTCGACCGTGAATACGAAGCAAAAGGGATTGAGGTTGAATCAACTTACTTTATGGATGCATGGGACTTTAGAGGTAACTTTACTTGGACCGATGCTGAAATTGCAAAAGATGCGCTAACTCCTGAAGTTGTAGGTAACACACCACGTCGCCAAGCGGATTTAATTTACTCATTAATGGCGCGTTACAGCTACGATAAAGGCGCGGCAGGTGTAAGCTTTATTGGTACAACCGATGCTTACGCACAAGATAACAACGACCTTAAGTTTGACGGCTACACGCAAGTAAATGCGTTTGTAAGCTACGACTTATCAGAAAACTTAAACCTTGCGCTTAATGTAAACAACCTATTCGATACAGTAGGTATTACAGAAGCCGAAGAAGGCTCAGTACCAGAAAACGACATTATTCGTGCCCGTACTATTAACGGCCGCACTACGTCGGTTACTTTAAAATACGCTTTTAACTAAATGTGTGTATTGCGCTGCAGTGAGTCATCGCTGTAGCGCCTTTTAAAGTATGAATAAATAACACCCTTCATGTTTTAGCCCAGCTTTGCTGGGTTTTTTTAGGATATTCCAAATGACCAAACTCCTGTGCTTAGGCGAGCTTTTAATTGATATGCTGCCACAAGATGCTCATAACTCAGCGTACTTACCCATCCCTGGTGGTGCACCTGCTAATGTTGCTGTTGGCTATGCAAAACTTGGCGGTGAGGCTGCATTTTGTGGTGGTAAAGGTGACGATCATTTTGCCAATCAATTAAGTAATGCACTGGCGCAATACAATGTAAATACAGACTATTTATTTACCATTGCTGGCTCACAAACCGCCATGGTAATAGTAAGCCTTGATGAAACAGGCGAGCGTAGTTTTGGCTTTTATCGCCATAACACAGCCGATGTACTTTTAACCCAAGCGCATTTAGCGCAAATAAATTGGCAAAGCATAAGCACCCTGCACTTTTGCTCAAACACCCTAACCGATCCAGCCATAGCTAGCACAACGGTTAAAGCGCTAGAACTTGCTAAAACACATAATAAGCTCGTTAGTTTTGACGTAAATTTACGCTACAGCTTGTGGGAAAACACCCATGATATAGCCAGCAATGTAAAGGCCTGCTTCGCTTATTGCGACATAGTTAAACTTTCGCGTGATGAACTTAATTTTTTAGCAAAGCATAGCGAAACAACGGGCGAAGATTACATTCAAATGCTATTAAATACCGGAGTTAAACTGGTGTTTTTAACCGACGGGCCTGAGCCTGCTACGGTTTACCACAGCGCATTTATACTTAACGAATCGGCACCAAAAATAAACGCAGTAGATACAACAAGCGCGGGCGATGCTTTTATAGCGGGGGCTTTATACTATTTAAATAACTTAGGGAGTGATTTAGTGCTGGCAGATAAACTAAATGATGAAACCAGCATAAAAAACGCCCTGCACTTTGCCCTTCAATGTGGCTCTAAAGCGTGTTTAGCTAAAGGGGCATTTCCGGCATTACCTGTGCTGGCTGATGTAATGTAACTCTTAAGTAGAGTGTAAGTTGCTTTAAATAATAAAAAACGCTCTTGTGAGCGTTTTTTATTATTTAATTATTCATCTAGCCAATCGATGGCGGCGGTGGCGTTTTCGTAGTATTGCACCTCGCCTGAGATAAACCAATTGCCTATTTTAGCCATGCGGGCTTGCCATTCTTGATTGCCATAAATAGCAATTTTATTAAATTCTTTTGAGTGCCTTACGCCAAGCTTTAAATCATCCCACGCGGCGCGAAGCTCCCAACCTTCTAGCTCGGTGGCATCAATAAGCACGTTTGCTATAGGGTGTTTAACCTCGCCAAGCGCTGAGTCGATCATGGGGGTAATGACTTTATAGTCGTCGTGGGTTAGCGTTCCTACAGCTTTTAGTTTTAAAAAAAATTCTCGGCCTGCGCGTTCAATACCAATAGATAAACCATGTGTTGTGTGTACCATGCTGCTCTCCTTAATCGGGTGCGCTTGTGTTATTTACAGCCTGTGTGAGTGGGTTTTATAACGAAAGTTGGAGTTAATTAAAGCCTATAAAGTGAAATTATTCCCTTTAAAAAATAAAAACCCCAAAAATACCCATTACTTACTGAGTTAAACTATAAAACTACACCGTATTAAGTTAATTAGTACTGAACTAAATCAAACAATACTGCTAAATAATGCTATTTGCTAAGCGTTTTGTACGCGCTCTATTTGCTTATCTACATCTGTTAAGTGCCCTAATTTAAGCCATACTTTTGCACCTTGCTTACCTGCGGTTACATTAAGCTCACTATTAATAGGCAGCCTTAACCAGCTGTGCTTTACTAATACATCTGTTTGCTCACTTATATCGCCTTCAAGCACGAGTAGCTCAGCCCCCTCGCTTGCGCTAATTTGCATGTTAGCGCCTGCCTCAAAATGCAATAAGCTCACATCTTCAAAGTCATCTTTATAAAGTGGGGTTATGGCAAGGCCTTTAAATGTGTCGTGTTGCACGCTGCCCATATGCTGTGTTTGTAAGCGTACGTGGGTTCTATCTTGTGGCTGAAATTGCCAAAGCTTTACAAATATTATGCAGCCTTCATCAGAGCCTGGTTTGTGCTTTGATTGCGGTGGGTTACGGATATAAGAGCCTTGTGGAAAATCGCCATGCTCATCTTGAAATACGCCTTCTAGTACAAAAAACTCTTCGCCGCCTGTATGCACATGAGGCGAAAACTCGCTCCCTGGTGCATAACGTACAATGCTTGTAGCACGGGCTACTTCTGCGCCTACTCTATCAAGTGGGCGCCTATCAACGCCCGCCATTGGCGAAGGGCTCCAATTAAGTTGCTCACTATGAACAACGACTCTCTGGGTAAAATCGGCGGCTATTTTCATTCTATTACCTTTAAAATTGCATAGTGTGAGAGTAAATTTTATGCATAAAAAAAGCGAGCTTATTAAGCTCGCTTATTTAAATTTTAACGCTTTAAACTACGTCTAGCTTTTTATGCTTAGAGTGTACAAACACTAAACCTACTAAGCCAATAACAACCACGGCGGCACCAATTGGTTTACCTAAGTCGGCCGATAAATTAAAGCCAATAGCAGCAGTCATAATATACGAAAGTGTTACGCCAGTAGCGATAACGGCAGGTATGCTGGTGATCCAGTGGAATGCACGTCTATCAAATAAGTACTTAGTTGCAAGCCATAATACACTGGTTGAAAGCAGCATGTTTGAAAATGCAAAGTAGCGCCAAATAACTGAGAAATCTAATTTAGTCATAAAAAAGGCTATCGTTAAAATTGGCACTGCCAGTAATAAACGATTACGTAAGCTTTGCGGGATATTAAACGCATCAACCACGGTTAAACGCAGGGAACGGAACGCCGTATCGCCAGAGGTAATAGGGAACACCGCAACAGCAATAATGGCCATAATACCGCCCATTACGCCTAAGTAACTATTTGCTACATGGTTAACCACTAAACCTGGGCCACCTTGATCAAGCAATGCTTTTAAGCCAGCGTAACCTTCTGGGAATGCAGCAATACCCGCAAGTGCCCATACACAACCTACAATACCTTCACACATCATTGCACCGTAATATACTGGGCGTACGTATTTTTCGTTTGTTAAACAGCGGGCAATAATAGGCGCTTGGGTAGAGTGAAAGCCACTAATAGCACCACAGGTAATGGTAATAAACAGTAACGGCCAGGTTGGCAGGCCATCAGGGTTTGGCTCTAAAAAGTCATGCGCGTGGTCGGCTTCAAAGTAGGCTAAAAAGTCGCCTGCAACTGGTAAGTGTGGTGCATCTAGTAATAACGCACCGGCTATTAATGTAGTCATTACAATCATTAATAAACCAAATAGCGGGTAAAACTTAGTAATAATTTTATCAATAGGTAGCAGGGTTGCTAAAAAAAAGTACGCTAAAATAGCCAAAACCCAAAAAGTATTATTAGCAAAAAAAGTGCCTTCAAATACATCTAAATTACTTAATAAGCCTGCTGGGCTCATAATAAATACAACGCCCACAAAAAACAGCAGCATGGCTGTAAATATTAGCATAAAGCCTTTAAACACAACGTTGTAATAGTGCCCTGCTATTTCTGGTAAGCTTTTGCCATCTTCTTTAATGCTCATCACACCTGAGAAGAAGTCGTGTACTGCACCACCTAATACGTTACCAAGCACAATCCATACAAGTGCTACCGGTCCGTAAAGCGCACCTAAAATTGGGCCAAATATAGGGCCTACGCCCGCAATATTTAAAAACTGAATTAAAAATGCACGCACAGGGTGAATGGCTACATAGTCAACACCTTCGCTAAAGCGTTTTTGCGGTGTATCAACTGTTGTATCCATACCTGCTTGTTTTTCAACAAACGGGCTATAAAACTTATATCCCAGTATTAAGATTGTTATGCAGATAAAAAAGATGATCATAAAGCACGTTTCTCTTTTTGTATTTGGAGTATAGAGCGCCTAATTGCCGCCCCGCCTTTCAATCCATGAATAATCGACGAACATTAACAAAGTATTAATTCCCCCGCTATAAGACGAATAGCTAATAGACAAGGGTCTGTAGAACTTTCAAGGTTAAATTTGCAGCAGCCTGTTTGGTATTTAGCCAAGGCAGAGCCTATGTGGTGTGGTTATTCCCCATAAGTAGGCGATAACGCAGCATTAATGCCAAACAGGCGCTGCCCTTCGGATTCTGCCTAGGGGCGATTTACTCTTTGTTGCCTACATGGATGTAGGTAAGGGGCGTGAGCAGGACGCGGAAGCTTTGCTCGGTTTTGACTTATTCTTACATGGATGTAAGCCAGTAGGATAACGCAGGAGCAGTTATCGAGCCCACTAGGTTACAAACCTCGCGCCGCGATTAAACCGCCCCTAGTTTGAACAAATTTCAAACTGCAAAGGTCAACAGACCCTATTTAAGCCACTTTTTATGCACCTTGCTCAACACTTAATCTAAACGGCTTTATTAATAAAAATTAAAGCAAAAAAAAGCGGCTTTACTATAAAAGTAAAGCCGCTTACACACACAATGATTGGGTGTAACTGTGATTTTTTACGTTACGCTGGGCTCATAAACTCGTTAATTTGTTCATGAGTAAGTGTAGGTGTAGCACCGGCACTTTCGGCCACCATAGCACCTACTGCACACGCAAAATCAACAGCATGTTGTGCACAATCACTACTACAAAGCTGATAAATTAAAGACCCTAAAAACGAATCCCCCGCGCCTACTGTATCCACAACGCTAATTAAATAACCTGAGTTATAGTAATTTTCGCCTTTTATGGTTAGTAGTGCACCGTGGCTGCCTTTAGTTACACATAAGTATTCGGTGTTAGTTTGCTGTGCAATAAACGCTAAGTTTTGCTCAAGTGAATGGAACTTACAGCCTATTGCCTTGGCAATTTCATAAAGCTCTTCATCGTTTAATTTGATGAAGTCGGCTTTATTCATTAAATCTACTAATGTGTCTAACGTGTAGTGTGGCGCACGTAAATTTACGTCAAACACTTTAAAGTTAGCTACATCAACTAATTGGTTTAATGTAGCAAGTGAAGCTTCGCTTCGGCCAATTAGGCTGCCAAATACAAATACATCACTGGCTTTTACTTTTTCAATAAGTGAGTCTGTAAGCTCAATGTTATCCCATGCAGTGTCGGCAACTATTTCGTAGCTGGCTGAGCCGCTTTTATCTAAGGTAACTTGTACTGTGCTGGTTTTTTTGTCGTTATTAACGCCAATGTATTCGCAGCTTACGCCTTTGCTTTTAATTTCGCCTAGTAGCTCAGTACCGAGTTCATCGTTACCTACAGCGCTTATCATGTCGGCTTTAATGCCCAGTGAGTTAATACGCACACACATGTTAAGCGGCGCGCCGCCTAAGCGTTTATCGTTTGCAAAACAATCCCATAGTACTTCACCAAAGCAACTTACGCTTACGTCTTTACCCTGTTTAGAATCAATTAAAATGCTCATTATTAGTTACCTTTAGGCTCAAGCACGTTATTCATAATTGCTTTAATTTTGCTAGCCGGTGCGTATAACGCTTCTACATTGTTTTTGTAGTGAGACGTAAAGGCACTTTGCGTGTTTAAATCGCCAAATAAGCTTGTTAGCGATAAAAATGCAAGGTCATCAGTCGCCGTTTTAGCCGCGGCTTCATGTAACTCGCTTTGCATTGCATCGATTATTTCAAGCTTATTGCCTTGCTCATCTTCGCCTTTATCGCTGTAAAAACACCATGCAGCAATAACCAGGGTCGCAAGTGATACATCACGGCCATGGGCTAGATTTTCGTTAATAGTGGCAATTAAAAACTTAGGTAGCTTTGCTGCGCTTTCTGAACAAATGCGCGATAAGCTGTCTTTAATGTTTGGATTAGCAAAGCGCTCAATTAGCGTGTCTTTGTAGATTTCAAGGTCAATGCCTTCTAATTTCTCTAGGTTAGGCGTTACTTCTCTATCCATAAACGCACGTAAGTACTTTGCAAATAAAGGATCTGATACTGTTTCGTCAATTGTGCCGTAGCCATGTACAGAGCCTAATAAACCCAGTACAGAATGGCCTGCATTTAATAAGCGTATTTTCATGGTCTCAAAAGGTGTTACGTCACTTACAAATTGTGCGCCAACGCTATCCCAATCTGGGCGTCCGCAGCAAAATGAGTCTTCAATGACCCATTGAGTAAACGACTCACAGGTAATTGGCCATTCATCGCTAACACCGTACGCATCAACAACGTAGTCAATATCGCTCTTTTTAGATACTGGCGTAATACGGTCAACCATTGCATTTGGGAAAGTTACGTTAGTAGCAATCCACTCGCTTAGTTCTTTATCTTGCTCGGCCGCAAAGGCAAGTAGCATTTTACGCGTTACATTACCGTTGTGCTGAATGTTATCGCACGACTGTACTGTAAACGCATCAAGGCCTTGTTCTTTACGTAGCTTTAACGCAGCAGTAATGTAGCCAAACGCCGTAATTGGGTCGTTCGGGTTATTAATGTCGTTAATAATGTCTGGGTTTGAGTAATCAAACTCACCCGTTACTGGGTTAAAGTTATAGCCGCCTTCGGTAATGGTTAACGACACAATATGCGTATCGCTGTGCGCAAGCTTATTAATAACCGCTTGTTTGTCCTCTGGAGCAAACAAAAAGTCAATCATAGAGCCAATAACTTTGTTATCTATTTGCCCGTTTGGGTGTCTTACCGTTAGCGTGTAAAGGTAGTCTTGTTGCTTTAAAATATCGCGCAGACCACGGTTACCTTCTAATAAGCCAACACCACAAATACCCCACTGTTCAGCACCTGGCGTTTTTAATAGCTCGTTAATGTACACCGCTTGGTGAGCACGGTGAAAGCCGCCCACACCAATATGAACTATACCCGCTTTAAGCTTACTACGGTCGTAGTTTGGTGTATCTACATGGCTTGGCATATCTGCCAAGCTTTGTTGGTTTAGCCCTTTAACAAGAGCGTCAGTGTGCTGGTGTTGTGTCATGGTGCGGCCTTACTAAAACAATATTAAAAATTTAAATTAAGATGCAGTATTGAGTGCTTTATGGCGCAATAGCGACCAGTAAGCGGTTGCAAAATAAATAATGGTGCAAATAAAACATGCAATTTCAAACTGAGATTTATTTCCTGCGTAAATGCTCATGCTGTCACTAAAAAACATTACTTGGCTGGCAAAGCCAAAAATAATAAGTAACGAAACAGTCGACACGCCATTTAACACTTTGGTTAGCATTGAGTTATCAACAACTGGAGCTTGAACGTTTTCTGCAAGCCCTGCTTGGTACTCTTTAATGTCTTGCAGCTCTTGCTCTTCTGCTGCAATTTCTTTGCTGTAGTCTTCACCTGCGCCGTATTTTTTAGCCAGTAGCGTGTAAATAACAATGGTGAAAATCCAAGTAGGAATAAATAAGTAGTAAAACGACATTACATCAATCGCATTTAAACCAAAGCCAAACACAAGTGCTAATGCCCAAGAGGCAATGGCTGGTACGCTACGTGTAATGTTTTTGTATTTAGCCCAGTAGCGGGTTAAACCAATTTTAGGAAATAAAACATGCTCGGCAAATACAATTCCGCCTACAGGTACTACTAATAAGCCTGCGTAAGTTAAAAGCGGTAACATTTGCGAAAATACAAACGGGAAACACGCAATTATAACGGTTACAACACCGACAATTGCGGTAGTGCGCTCGCGCGATTGGTCAACAAAAATAGATTGTGCTGCAAGGCCTGCACGGTAAAGGTTAGCGTTAGCTGTAGTCCAGCCCGCAATAATTACAATAACAAAGCCTGTCCAGCCTAATGCGTGGTAAGCAACGTCACCTGGGTCAAGTGATGAAATAGTTGTTTTAAGTAATACCGCAACACCTGCGCCCATAATACCAGCCGAGATCCATGCCAAGTAATGGCCAAAAAACATACCTACGCCTGAAAACAAACCGTAGCTTTTGCGTTTAGCAAATCTAAAAATTGCCATATCAATTAAGCCAAAGTGGGTAATAGAGTTTGCAGCCCATGCAAAACCAATAACCTCTAATAAGCCAATACCTTTTTCGCCATCAGCGGTGGTACCGGTCCAAATAGAAGAATCCCCTATCGCCATAAAGTCATCAACCCCTGTTAGCGTGGTCACTCCTAATACATGATTAGAAAGCTCAGGGAACAATGCAAACGAGCCCGCTATAAAAATAACAAATAACCATGGCGCACAAATTTTAGAAAAATCAGCAACGGTTGAAAAACCATACATAGCCACAAGTACAACAATAGAGCCAACCGATAAAACAATGGCCACAAATGCTAAGCTGTTAGGGTACCAATCGAGTTGCGCGGGTATATCAAACAAAAACCGCACTGCGGTTGCCGATACCGTGATCATGGCGGCGGATATCACACTAAATATGACCACGTTTGCCCAATTATAGAGCTTGGTCATTGAGTTACCCGCAATTTTATTTAGGTAGTTGTATAAACTTAAGCGCGTTTCTACCGCAATTGGAGAGGTAATTAACCACCACGAACACATAGCTAATAGGTTACCAATTAATAAACCTAATAGAATGTCGATGGTCGATGCGCCTAATGCAACAAAGGTTGCACCAATAACAAACTCGGTTGCAGCAACGTGTTCACCAGCGTATAAACCGGCAAAGTGCTTCCAACCATGAAGCTTATGATTAGCAACGGGCAATTGCTCTTCGTTAACATCGTTAAATGTTTGTGTGTGTGGACTTGATGCCATGGTATTTTCCTATTGTTTTAAGCACAGCCCTAACTAACCTGAACTCTGGATAATAAATCTATCTCAAGCAGCTATTTCCAGCGCTAACTACGTTAAATTTACTTGCAATAGGCTAGCTATTGACGCGTAATTTCGCCTTGTTTTCACTGTAAATCTCTGGCTAGAGAAAATAAACATAGATATCACTTTTGATTTAATATGTTAGTAAATCTCTTAACCAAAGTTCAGGTTAACTATTAATTTAAAAAAGTGTTTTTTATTTAAATTAATTGTGAGTAAATCACCGTGCCTTTTTATAATGCTACTACTATAACTATTTAATAATTAATGCATTTTTACGTTAAGCTTTGTCAGTGTAATAAAGCTCAACGTTGATATTCTATTACTGTGTTTGTAATGTTGGGTACTGCTTATAAAAGTCATCCCAATGCGTTAAATGCGCTACCTCTGGGTAAGCTTGGTGAACAAAGTTCACTGCATCTTGCATATGCCCCCCCCCGCTGTAATGCAAAACCTGCATATTGGCGGCAAGTGCGGCGCACACGCCGGCTTTTGAATCTTCAATCACTAAACAATTTTGTGGCTTTACGCCCATTTGCTCAGCGGCATGTAAAAATAAATCGGGTGCGGGCTTACCATTTTTTACCTCACTTGAGGTAAATACCTTATTAAAGTGCTGCGATAAATTAACCACATTAAGCGCTTTAGCGGTGCGTTTAGGGCTACTGCTTGTTGCAATGCAACAAGGTACAGATAATTTCTCTAGCACATGTTTAATGCCGTTAGTTGGCATTAATGCAGTTTCGAACTCGTTTAATAGTGCTTCTCGGTAATCGGCTTCAAAGCTCTCAGCTAAGGTCACGTTAAAGGTATCGAATAAGTTTTGGGTGACTGTTTTAAAATTACAGCCCAAAAAATATTGTTGTACATAGGCTCGGTCAATATTAACGCCAATCTCTGCAAGCATGTTTATTAACACTTGCGCGCTTAATATTTCGCTATCTATAACAACGCCATCACAATCAAAAATAACTAATTCTATTTTAGTATTCATATTGCCCCTTTTTATGCACCTAGTTTGGTGCAACCTTAACTTGAGCATAAGCCCAGCAAGTGAGCATATTCTCTTTATTGTTATAATAAGTCAACATCTTGTTAGTGAAAAACGCACCACAGTGGTGAATATTTATTCATTAAATATGAAATTGTCTGTATTTTCATTGATTTCAAAATTGCAATTACGACTAAGGTCGAACATTACAAAACCGCTATTTAAAAAATAGAAGGCAGCACGCAAACAGTAATCTAAATTTGTGATTAATCCAATCTAAACAATCAATTTTGCCGAACCCACTTTTGTTAATACACTCGTTAACAGTTAAACAGCCAGCAACACTGCCGGCACTTTTATACAGATGAGGTCGACAATGAATACTCAAAAAAACACGATTAATAATAAATCTACGTTAACGCTAAGCGCATTAGCTTTAGCAATGGCATTACCTGCAAGTGCCGCAACTACCCTTACTAAAGACAACGGCGCAGCTGTTGGCGACAACCAAAACTCTATTACCGCAGGTGAGCGCGGAAGTGTATTACTTGAAGACGTACACCTAATTCAAAAGCTACAACGTTTTGCACGTGAGCGTATTCCTGAGCGTGTAGTGCATGCGCGTGGTACAGGTGCACACGGTGTGTTTGTAGCGTCTAAAGAATTAGATGACTTAACAATTGCTGCACCGTTTGCAGAAGCGGGTAAAGAAACTGACGTATTTGTACGTTTTTCATCAGTAATTCACTCAAAAGGTAGCCCAGAAACACTACGTGACCCACGTGGTTTTGCTACTAAGTTTTACACCGACCAAGGTAACTGGGATTTAGTAGGTAACAACTTACCGGTATTCTTTATTCGTGATGCGATTAAATTTCCAGACATGGTTCACTCGTTAAAGCCGTCACCGGTAGATAACATTCAAGATCCTAACCGCTTTTTTGACTTTTTCTCATACGAGCCAGGTTCTACTCACATGTTAACGTGGGTATACAGCGACTACGGTACACCAGCAAGCCTACGTAAAATGGACGGCTGGGGCGTACATGCTTACAAAATGATTAATAAGTCTGGCGATGTTAAATACGTTAAGTTTCATTGGGTAAGCCAACAAGGTATAGACAACCTTGATGCTAAAGAAGTAAACGAAGTGCAAGGTAAAGACTTCCAACACTTAACACGCGACCTATACAGCGAGATTGGTAAAGGCAACTTCCCTAAGTGGGATCTATACATTAAAACCCTTGATCCGTCGCAGTTAGATGACTTTGACTACAACCCATTAGATGCAACAAAAATGTGGTTAGACGTTAAAGAAACTAAAGTAGGCACCATGACCCTAAACCGTATGCCAACTAACTTCTTCCAATCTACAGAACAAGTTGCAATGGCACCGGCAAATGTAATTCCGGGTATTGAGCCATCTGAAGACAGACTTTTACAAGGGCGTGTTTTCTCTTACGCCGATACGCAAATGTACCGCTTAGGTGCTAACCACCAACAATTGCCAATTAACCGTGCAAAAGTTGAAGTGGTTAACTACAACCAAGACGGCGCAATGAACTACGGTAATACAACAAGTAACGTGAACTACCAACCAAGTCACGAAAACGTTGCAAAAAACCCAATTGCACGCAGAAGTAACACAGAGCTAAAAGGCTACGTACAACAAGCAGCAATTAAAAAGCAGCAAAACTTTGCTCAAGCGGGTGTACTTTACCGCAGCTTTAGCAAGCAAGAGCGCACTAACTTAGTTAACAACTTAGCCGGCGATTTAGGCAAAGTGAAAGACAGCAAAGTTATGCACAAAATGCTTAGCCACTTCTACAAAGCAGATAGCGAATACGGTACACGCTTAACTAACGCTGTAAACGGCGACATGAAACAAGTTAAGCAACTAGCCGCTAAGCTTTAATGTTTTACCCAACCTGTAAGTTATTGAGGAAAGCCTAGCTTTCCTCTTTTTTAAAAAGGTAAACAGTATGCGTAAATTACTTATTATATTTACTTTAGTGATGAGCTTTTCAGGCTTTGCCAATGAGCCACAAAGCCCTGTAACGGAACAAAGCACCGCCCAGTCGCAATACGACAGCTTACTTGCTTATTACTTTGCAGCCGCACGCACCGACGACACCGCGGTAACACAGCCCTAATGGCCGCCATATTTAGAGGCGAATTTAGTATAGCTAAAACACTTGTAGGCCTTGATTGCGACAACGCACATCAAAACAAAGCCGGTCAAACAGCCGAGCAATTTGCACAAAAATTTGGCCAACAAAAAGTGCTCGATTTATTAGCACAGGTAAACAGTAAATCTAATTAATCAACTTTTAATATACCCATTTGCCCGTTATTGTTAGTGACAATAAGGCTACATTAGCAGCCAATAACCAGGCTTTAGCAAAATAAGTAGTACCCTTTAGTTATTTAAACCTTCCTCTCGCCCCATTTCATCTGGGGCGTGGTTTAATACCAACGCCAATAAATAGCTGATCTATTTTACTTGCTAAAACAACCCGTTTCTTTGTTGTAATTTTCGTTAAGGGAGCAACCATTTACAGCAATTTACGCCTAAACAGAATTGTTTATTCGGAATAAAATTTAAAACACATACTTAATGGGGTTGATATAAACAACGCACTCCCCTCTTGCCGAAACTGGTCTAACCAGATATTATTTTTACCTGTGTACTTTATATGGGAAATAATAATTCTAATGACCGCACCACACTTTGAGCACACCACTATTACCTGTAATAACAGGCAAACCCTAAGCGCCCGTGTATTTACACCCACCAGCGCTATTAAAGGTGCGGTGATGATTGCCCCTGCAACCGGTATAAAGCAGCAGTTTTATGCAAACTTTGCTACTTACTTACAGCAACATGGCTTTGGCGTTATTACTTTTGATAACAGTGGCATTGGCCAATCGCTTAAACGCAGCATTAAAAAAAGCAAAGCCAGTTTACAAAGTTGGGGTGAGCAAGACATGCCTGCGGTGCTTGAGCATTTGCAAAGGCTATTTCCTAATACGCAGTATCATTTAGTGGGTCATAGCGCCGGCGGGCAATTAGTGGGGCTAATGCATAACGCCAACGAGCTAAGCTCCGCGTTTAATTTTGCTTGCTCGTCGGGTAAATTAACTAATATGAGCTTAGCGTATCAGGTTAAAGCACACTTTTTTATGAATGGGGTTATACCCTTTAGTAATGCCTTGTTTGGTCATACTAAATCGCAGTGGTTTGGCATGGGCGAGCCCCTACCTAAAGGCGTAGCTAAACAATGGCGAAAATGGTGTAACGCCCAAGGGTATGTGCAATCAGCATTTGGTGATACCGTATTCCAACACTGTTACAACACGCTTTCTATGCCCTCAATATGGGTTAATGCTACCGATGACGATATTGCTAACAATGCAAATGTAGCCGATATGCTCTCGGTTTTTCCTAAGTTAAAAGCACAAACCCTAACCTTAAACCCTCACGACTATGGTTTGAAGGAAATTGGTCATATGAAATTTTTTAGCAAAAAATCTGACGGATTATGGCCACTTGCGCTTAACTGGCTAAACAAACACAGTTAAAAAAGGATGCGTTTACACCGTTAATTTACGGCGTTAATTTGCTTTTTAACTGGTTTCTCACGCGTTACGAAATAGCACACGAGTGAGCCGCCAGTTACCATTATTACTCCTTGCCAAAACGAGGCACTAAGCGTAATTGATAAATAAAACGCCGAAATAATCGCCGAAAAAACCGGCGTAAAATACGAAAGCGTACCAAGCAACATTAAGTTACCGCCAATAATAGCTTGGTTCCAAAGAGCATACCCGCTGCCAACAACCACACCAGCTAACACAAGCGTTACGGTCGCGTGCAGTGTAAAGGTCATTTTTGACTCGTCACTTAATCCATACAACACCCATAAGCTTAGTGCCGTGGCGATAAAAAACAGCACAATGGCATTTTGCCCATTGCTATTTTTTTGAGTAATTACACAGTAAACAGACCAAATAAAAGGTGCTACAAACGCCAACAAGTAAGCCGTTGGGTTACTGGCAAAATTACCCATAATACTGTTAAGAGATAACCCGCTATCGCCACCAACGCACCAAGCCACACCAAAAAAAGCGAGCAGCATACCGGGGTAAATCCAAACACTTACTTTACTACGGTTAACTATAATACTGAGCAAAATGGTAAGTGTGGGCCATAAATAATTTATAACTGCCATTTGTACCGCTTGGTGGCGATTATTAGCAAGCCCTACAAACAGCGCTAAACACACCTCGTAAAGTGCAAATAAAGCAGTGCCCCAAATAATATAACGCTTATTAAACCCAGCAAACTTGGGCCGTCCCATTACCAAAATTAAAAACAGCGCGCTTACACTGTACATAAGTGCCGCCCCACCTATGGGGCCAAATAACTCCGAAACATCCCTGAGCAAAGCCACTAAACAACTCCATAATAAAATAGCGGCAATGCCATAGAGCGTGTATTTATGATTAGAAAAAAAGTCCATTAACTACCTAAAAGTACTACTTATGTTTGACGTTACGCTAACAGTAATTAATGGGTTAAACAATTGTTGCTCATCATTTATTGTTATAAAGATGTTTTTGGCCTGCACTTAAGTGTTTGACCTTTTGGTCAGTAAAGTTACAATCATTCAACACGTTAAAAACAGCATCGCCATAATGAGCACACAAACAAAGCCAAATAAAAAAGAACTCACCCGAGTAAAAAACCAAACATTAATACTCGATGCCGCCGAGCAGTTGTTTTCTCAGCTTGGTTACGATGGCACCAGTATGAGTATGGTTGCCAAAGAAGCAGGCGTTCCTAAGGCCAATATTTTATATTATTTTAAAAGCAAAGACGGCCTATACGAAAACGTAATAGACCGCATTATCGCGCACTGGAACTTAGGCTTAGATAACGTAACCCCTGAGGACGACCCTGCACATGTGTTGTATCACTATATTAAAAGCAAAGTAATACTTGCCGTAAACCAGCCGCTGCAATCACGTTTATTTGCCAGTGAAATACTGCGCGGCGCTCCTTATTTGCAAAACTACTTTAGAACCAACACACGCCCGTGGGTAAAACAAAAGGTAGACGTGTTTCAGGCCTGGATAGATGCAAACAAAATGGATAATGTTGACCCTTACCATTTATTATTTACCATTTGGTCAACTACGCAGTACTACGCCGACTTTCAGGCCGAAGTGCTACTGGTAATGAACAAGTTAGAATACGACGAAACCGATGTGGCACAAATAACGCAATCAACTGCCCACATAATTTTAAAAGGTATTGGTTTAAAAATACCTGAGCACAGTGAGGCTTAACCCATGGATAATTTTACCACCCCAGACTTATTTGACGATCACCGCAATAGCGTACAAGTTGCCGACAGCGGCCTGCGCCACTTTGGTAAAAAAACCACGTTTAGTGGCCAAGCAGTTACCGTTATCTGCCCAGACGATAACTCGTTTGCCGCCGACATACTGCATGAAAACGGCAAGGGTAAAGTACTGGTTATTGATGGTTTTGCTAGCAAACGCTTTGCTTTTATAGGCGATATTATGGCGGAGCGCGCGTTAAAAAACGGCTGGGAAGGCGTGATTATTAACGGCTGTTGCCGCGACATTGAAATACTTGCCACTATGGATTTACCGGTTATGGCACTTGGCTCAACCCCGCGCAGTACATTAAAGCGTGGCTTTGGAGATAAAAATCAAACAGTGACCATGCTTAGTGCCACAATTAACCCTACCGATTGGCTATACGCCGATGTAAATGGCTTAATTATTAGCCCTAACGCATTACTATAAACGCCACACTTGCAACCAAGTTGGTGCAATCACGCACCAACTTGGTGTGTTTTCACCTCTAAATTACGCCTTCTTTAATACTTATATTTTTATAAATATCTGCTAAATCCCATACTAACCAAACAAAACCTGACCGAACGGACAACTTTGTTGCATTTGGCATTGCTTTTGCTTAGCTTTTAGGCAATATAATAGCTAACCGATTAAAAAGCGGATCAGGCTCTGTAAAATAAAAATAAGATGTTACGCAGTGGGCTGAAAAATAATAATAACTAATTCGTCTTTTTAATCACCCTAAATCTGATTATAACCAGTTGGTCAGATTTACTTTATAACGAGTGGTGATATGAGTACCAAAACAGATAATAATTTTACCGGTATTTTTTGTGACCATGGCCCTAACGCATGGCAAACACAAACCCACGGCACACTTGTAAATAAGCGCCTTGCGGTAAAAGATGTATTTGCTGTTAAAGGCGAGCGCAACGGCGCAGGTAACCCAAGCTGGTTTAAAGCAGCAAAACCTGCACAGCAAACAGCAAGTGCCGTAAACAAACTAATGAATGAAGGCTGTAGCTTTACAGGCTTTACCCATACCGATGAGCTGGCCTACAGCTTAGAGGGCAATAACATTCACTATGGTGCAGCACAAAACCCAAAACTTAAAGGCCATGCAAGTGGCGGCTCAAGTATGGGCTCGGCTGCAGCTGTGGCGGCTAACCTAGCCGATATTGGCTTAGGTACTGATACTGGTGGCTCTATAAGGATACCGGCAAGTTATTGTGGCTTATTTGGTATAAGGCCAAGCCATAACGTAATTGAAAAAGATGGCCTAATACCGCTAGCGCCCCCATTTGATACCATTGGCTGGCTTACGCAAAATGCAGAGCTGCTAAGCGATGTAGGCAATGTACTGTTACCAAATCAAGCTATTAATAACGTTGATACTTTAGTTATTTGCGAGCCATTATTTGAGCTGGTTGACCCTGTTTTACAAGCCCCACTTAAACAATTGCTTGAAAAAACCAAACCTTACTTTAAACACCATAAAGAATTTGAACTGCCTAACAGCAGCTTATTAAACGAACTGGCTGACAGCTTTAGAATACTGCAAGGGCGAGCAATCGCAAAAACGCATAAAGATTGGCTTCAATTGCCAGGGCTACTTCCCCAGTTTGCTCCGGCAATTGCGGCACGTTTTAACATGGCGCTTGCCCTAACCGCCCAAGAAGAGCAAGAAGCACTAAATGTACAAACCCAGTGGCAAACACTAATCGCTAAAAACCTAAACACAAACAGCTGTTTATTTTTGCCAACCACACCCACAACTGCACCTAAATTGGGCGCCGACACAAGCGCCTTACGCATGCAAATAATTACCTTATCGGCCATTGCGGGCTTGAGCCGCTCGGCGCAAGTACACTTACCATTGGCTAATTTAGAAAATGGCTACCCGTATGGGTTTTCATTAATGATGAGCCACGGCAACGATAAAAGCCTACTTGCCTGCGTACAACAATTAGCTGCCCATTTTAAACAGGACACACTTGCATGAGCACACACAACATTGCCTTTACTGCCCCGCATTTTGCAGCAACCGAGGCAGGCACCTTAATACTAAAACAAGGCGGTACAGCCACCGAAGCCATGGTAGCGGCAGCGGCTGCTATTAGCGTGGTATATCCGCATATGAACTCAATTGGCGGCGACAGTTTTTGGCTTATTGATAACCCAAACCAAAGTATACCCACTGCCATTGATGCCTGCGGGCGCGCACCAAACGATATAAGCGCCTATAGCAATGAGCCACACATACCAGAGCGCGGCGGTTTAAGCGCGCTTACTCAGGCTGCAACATTACGCGGCTGGCAAAAAGCCCTTGCGGTAGATGAGCACGCTGCTCTTTCGCTAAGTACTATTTTAGCCCCAGCCATAAAGCTCGCGCGCGAAGGCTTTACAGTGTCTAAAAGCTTGCAAGCAGGCTGCGAAAAGCTTGCCACCGCTTCAAACACTAACGCAGCCTTTAAAGAACTTTACATACCTAATGGTAAACCGTTGCAAGCGGGCCAACATTTTAAAAACCCAAAACTTGCCAGTATCTTTGAGCACTTAGCCGAGCATGGCTTAAACGCCTTTTACCAAGGCCCTTTAGCAGAGTCGTTTGCAAACGATTTAGCTGCCGCAGGCAGTGCAATTACACGCGCTGATATTGCCAATACGCAGGCCGATTTAGTAACGCCGCTCAGTGCTAATTTATCGGGCATACAGTGTTATAACTTACCCGCCCCCACGCAAGGCGTGCATTCTCTGCAAATAATTGGCGCTGTTAATACACTAAAACATTTAGCCAAAACAGAGGCCGATTGGATGCACTTGATTGTTGAGGCAACCAAACAAAGCTTTACGCACCGCCCTACACTTTGGGCAGACCCAGACGCGCTTGGCGATGATTATAAAAACGCATTAACTGATGAGCGCTTAAATGCGCTTGCCAGCAATATAAATATGAGCCAAGCCAAGCAATGGCCATTTAATGCAGAGCCAGGCGATACCGTTTGGATGGCAGCACGTGATAAAAACGGCCAACTAGTGAGCTTTATTCAAAGTGTTTACTGGGAATTTGGTAGCGGCATTTTGATGAGCGAAGGCGGCTTTGTATGGAATAACCGCGGTTTAAGTTTTAGTTTAAATAGCAACGATGCCAATGCCTTAAAAGCGCATAAAAAACCGGCTCATACACTCAACCCTGCTTTAGCAAAATTTGACGATGGTAGGCGCCTTGCCTACGGCACCATGGGCGGCGAAGGCCAACCACAAACACAAGCTGCTGTATTTAGTGGGTACGCATGGCGTAATAAATCAATTACCCAAGCAGTAAGCGATCCGCGTTGGTTATTAGGGCGCACCTGGGGCGATACAAGCACAAATTTAAAGGTAGAGCAAAGCTTAGTAATTCAAGTTAAACATGAATTAAATCAACGTGACCACGACTGGGTGAGCGTTGATAATAACAATGAAATGATGGGTCATGCAGGTGCCATTTTAGATACGCCTACCAGCCTTGAAGCAGCCACCGATCCTCGTTCAGATGGTCGCGCAACAGTAACTACAGCAGGAACACAATGACAGAAATAATAAATCAATGGCCGATTATAGCGGCCTTAATAGCAACCGGTATTTTTGCAGGTATTTTAGCAGGCCTATTTGGTGTAGGCGGCGGCATAGTAATTGTGCCTGTGCTGTACTTTTTACTGCAAGGCTTTGGCGTAAGCCCTGAGTCGGCCATGATGATAGCCACAGCGACATCGCTTGCCACTATAGTGCCTACTTCTATTTCGTCGATTCGCTCGCACCATGCCAAGGGCAATATCGACCTTGCTTTAATTAAATACTGGGCCCCGTTTATTTTGGTAATGGCCGTGATATGTAGCTACTTAGCTCATTCTATACGCGGTAATGCATTGGTACTTATGTTTGCCTGTATTGCCATTTTAGTAAGTTTAAACATGTTATTTAGAGCCGGCGCGCCTGCCCTAGTTAGTAAATTACCTGGTAAATTTGGCCAAGGCATTATGGCAAGTATTGTCGGTGGTTTATCGGTAATGATTGGCATAGGTGGCGGCACTATTGGCGTACCCATGCTAAACGCGTTTAACGTACGTGCTCATGTTGCCGTTGGCACCGCTGCTGTATTTGGCTTATTAATTGCGCTACCGGGCGTTATTACTTTATTAAGTATTGGTACTACACCCACCGATGCGCCGCTTGGCACGTGGGGCCTTGTAAACCTACCTGCTTTTATACTTATTATTCCGCTTACTATTTTGTTTGCCCCTATTGGCGTAAAAATTGGTAGCAAGCTAGATCAAAAACAATTAAAACGCGCCTTTGCCGTTGTATTAATGATAACGGGCATTCGTATGCTTATTCAGACTCTGGGAGCCTAAAACATGTTTAGCGACACGCAAATTCAAACTTTAAATCCGCCACAGCGATTACTCATGGGCCCAGGCCCAATAAACGCAGATCCACGCGTGCTACGTGCTATGTCGGCGCAGCTAATTGGCCAATACGACCCAGTAATGACCGGTTTTATGAACGAAACCATGGCCCGCTATCGCGAAATTTTTAAAACCAAAAACGAATGGACCATGTTAGTTGATGGCACATCACGCGCAGGCATAGAAGCCGTTTTATGCTCTATTTTACGCCCAGGCGATAAAGTACTGGTGCCCATTATGGGCCGCTTTGGCCACTTGCTTGCTGAAGTAGCCGAGCGCGTAGGCGCAAAAGTACACACCATAGAAGTCCCGTGGGGCGAGGTATTTACCCCCGAACAAATAGAAAAAGCCATTGTTGATGTAAAACCCCATGTACTTGCTATGGTACAGGGCGATACCTCTACAACCATGAACCAACCCCTTGAACACATTGGCGATATTTGCCAAAAGCACGACGTATTATTTTACTGCGATGCCACCGCATCAATTGTAGGTAACGATTTACCCGCAGATGAGTGGAAACTCGACGCGCTTTCGGTTGGTTTGCAAAAATGTTTAGGTGGCCCATCTGGCTCAGCCCCTTTAACACTGAGCGATAAATGCGCCGATTGGATCCAAAAACGCAAAAAAGTAGAAGCGGGTATTCGTACCGCGCAGCATACCGACGGCACCGAGCCATTTGTACGCTCAAACTACTTTGATTTAGGCATGATCATGAATTACTGGGGCGAAGAGCGCCTTAACCACCACACCGAAGCCACCAGCATGCTGTATTGCGCATCAGAATGTGCTCGCATTGTTATTGAAGAAGGCGTAGATAACTGCGTTGCCCGCCACAAGTTACACGGCGATGCCATGCTAACGGGTATTCAAGCGCTGGGCTTAAACGTATTTGGCGACTTAAACCATAAAATGAACAACGTAGTGGGTGTTTATATACCCGAGGGCATAAATGCTGACCACTTACGCGGACAAATGCTAACCGACTTTGGTATTGAAATTGGCACCTCGTTTGGGCCGCTGCATGGCAAAATTTGGCGTATTGGCACCATGGGTTACAACGCCCGTAAAGATGCCGTATTACAAACATTGGCAAGCCTAGATGCCTGCTTACACGCCAACGGCTATAAAGGCCCTAAAGGCGAAGCCGCTATTGCCGCCCTAGCCCATTATAAATAGAAAAAAGGATTTAGCATGACGATTGCAAGCCCCCTCCATGAGCCATTATTAAACAGTGAGCTGGCTAATAAATTTGCCGCGCGCGCGTTATTGCGCTGTAAAACGCTCAGTGGCCTATCGCAAATGCAAGGTGGCATTCACCGTGTGTATTTATCTAAAGAGCACAAAGAGTGTAACCGTGTCACTGCTGAATGGATGGCTGAGGCGGGCATGCAATCGTGGCAAGACGAAGTTGGCAATTTATGGGGGCGCTTAGCATCATCTAACCCAAACGCTAAACGATTAATTATTGGCTCACACCTAGACACCGTACCAAACGCCGGTGCATTTGATGGTATTTTAGGGGTGTTACTGGGTATTGAAATAGCCGCCCTTGCACACACGCTTAAGCTTGATTTACCATTTCATTTAGATGTAGTGGGCTTTTGTGATGAAGAAGGCACTCGCTTTGCCACCACGTTAATTGGCTCAAAAGCACTGGCGAACGAGTTTGACCCCCAGTGGTTAAATATACAAGATACAAACGGCATTAGTATGCGCCAAGCCATGCTTGATTTTGGCCTAACCCCTGATGATTACGCTAAAGCCGCCCTTAACAAAAACGAATTACTCGGTTATTGGGAAACCCACATAGAGCAAGGCCCAGTGCTTGAATCGGTAAACCAGGCGCTAGGCGTAGTAACCGCTATTGCTGGCGCCAAACGCGCTATGATCACCCTAACAGGCCAAAGCGGCCATGCAGGCACTACACCAATGAACTTACGCCAAGATTCGTTAGTTGGCTGCGCCGAGCTTACCCTTGCCATAGAGCAGCTAGCAAAAAACGCGAGTAATGGTGAAGTCGCCACCGTAGGGCAAATTCATGCTCGCCCAGGCGCTACAAATGTTATTGCCGGTAAAACGACTATAAGCCTAGATGCACGCGCACAAAATGATGCCGACCTAGCAGTATTACTTAATGCAATACATACCCGCACCGATCAAATTGCAACATCGCGTAATTTAACGCTTGATTGGCAATGGACACATGCGGCCGACGCCGTAGCGTGCGACACTCAAATTCAACAATTGTTTAGCAGTGCCTGTAAATTGAATAACCAAGCCTCGCCTACACTTGCCTCTGGCGCTGGGCACGATGCCATGGCTATTGCCCCTATTTGCCCTGTGGGCATGCTATTTATACGCAGCCCTGGCGGGATAAGCCATCACCCCGCAGAAGCTGTTATTGATGAAGATGTAACAAAAGCCCTTAGCGTAATGTACAGCGCACTCATGCTGTATGTAAAAGAGTTAGAAAAGTAACTAACGGTTATTAAGCGCAGGGTAGGCTATGTGTTGTTAGCTTAGCCCTGCGTATTAAACGGGGCTGTGGTTATTAATTAAAGCCAGTATTTAAAGTCGGAGTTTAAAACTTAATTAAGGCTTAAGCCAAGCTCATTTAAACTCGCTTCAAAGCGCTGCCATTTTCTATTTATTTTACGCTTAGCCGATGAGCTCACGTAATTACTAATAGGAAAAAACTCAGTATTACCAATATCATCAACAACAACAACACACCGCTCAATGGTGCCGTTATTATTAACACACGCTATGTTGCGTGGTTTTATTTCTTTGGTGATCACTAAATTGTGTAATAAATAATCTTTTAAATTTAATAGTGGCTCGGCTAAGGCTTCACTATTTGGCTGATTTAAATAATGTTCCAACGTTTTAGCCGGCTGATTATTTGCATCAATTACTAGGTCAAACACGTACCCTGTGCCAATATTGGTGTGTACCGTACCGTGGTATCGCGCTAACAACTGCCACTGAATATTTCGGTTACTAAGTCGCTTATAATAAGCCAGCTCTTGATCTTGCTCCTGCGAAAACCCTTCATGGCTTACTTTTATACATAAATTATGTGCCTCAAGGTGCCTGTAACACGTTCTATGCGCCCCTTTACCTACAATTAAATCGTCGTTCAATGATATCAAACCAATTTTCGTCCTAACGTAAATTTACAAATACCAATTCGCTTAATTAAGTAACCTATTTTGAGGATTGGTATAAAACGAGGTAAATAACACGCCTTAAAATTGCACGCTTAGTATTTACATCTATTAATGCAGCTTTTATTACTATGTCAGTAATAAAGTAGGTACATTCGTTAAATAAGCCGGCCATTTTAACTATAAATTAGGGTTTATCAAGGTAAATTAGCTACAGTTTGGATGTATTAAAGGCTAAGGTAGATTTGCTTTTGTATTATTATTAAAACGAATATCAGGCTATTGAGATAAGGAAGAAGAACAAAAAATTTAGATTTGTTCGCGGTAGTTAACCTAGTCTTACAAATAAATATTTAGATAGTAGAAGCCCCGTCTTTACTATCTAAATACGCCGGTATATAGCTAAACCGACTTTGTATATTTGTATTCGCATGATACAACAGCTGCACATAAGCCACTAAAAGCTAAAATACAAACTGCAGAAACTGCACCCCAAATTGACATTATCATCACAGGTAAACCGGCATTTGGTGCAGACATAACTATTCCATTCCCTAAATCTTTAGGTGCGCCAAGGTTAGAAAAAACACCAAATAAACCAATGCAAATAGCTATAAAAAACAGTATATAACTCAAAAACCCAAGCACTCTAGAAGCGATAAGCAGGCCCTTAAGGTTTTCTGTTTTAATTGTTGAGTATGGGTAAAGTTTCATATATATCCTTAATTTAATTACTTTTATTATTTTTCCTGATCGAATGTTTATTATTCACACAAGCAAACATAAAAACAAGTAGGAGCAACTTAAATTAGCTAAATTCACCAAGTAGTTAGCCAAGCATATTAAATTTATAACTAAGCATTAGATGTATACTGAAATAAGAGAATTGCTTTAGCTAACCTTCGCTAAAAACATTTATTTTGCAGTTATTCGGGTGGCTACATAAAACTAATTATAGGGCCACCCGTTTTAATTTTTATAGTTACTCAACCGTTACCTTTGCATCACTTACCCATGTTTCGGTTATCGCCTCTTCGTTTTTATCAACCAAATACGCGCGTATGCTTACGGGGTCGTTATTGCTCTGTTTGTAGTCAAATGCTAATCGCCATTGGTTGGTCCCCACTATTGGGTAAGCACCAATTGGCTCAAGTATTTCGCCGTTACTGGCTTCAACAATAGGCTTTATGCCACTTTTTCTATCTAGGCCTTTAAATACTGGGCCTTCAAAATCAATCACCATTTTGTTTACGCCCTCAGGAATAGGCTGGCCAGGAATTCCGCCCTGTCCTTGGCGAGTATTAACAACACTTGCTAGGTTTTTTGATTTTGGATCGAGTGGACGCCACTCAATATCATAAGAAAAGGTAAACTCATCGCCTTTACGTACCTCTTTTTCAGGCACCCAATAGGCAACAATGTTATCAAACGTTTCATCTTTAGTTGGGATTTCGATTAGCTGCACAGCGCCTCTCCCCCAATCGCCCGTAGGCTTTATCCACGCTGATGAACGCTTATTGTAAAACACGCCGTCGTCTTGGTAGTTATTAAAGTCACGGTCTCTTTGGATTAAGCCAAAGCCTTTAGGGTTTTCATCAATAAAGCTATTGGTCGACACCGACTGCGGATTATTTAACGGTCGCCAAATATACTGGCCCGACCCAGTATGAATAGCTAAGCCATCGCTGTCGTGAATTTCTGGGCGCCAGTCTTTCGCTACCGTTTTATCTTTTTCTGAGTACCAGTACATGCTGGTTAGCGGCGCTATACCTAAGCGCTCTACATCGGCGCGCATATACAAATTAGCACTTACAGAAGTAACATGCCCTTTGGCCTCTTTGTTATCTTTACTTAAACCAAACCGATAAGCACCTGTAACAGAGGGCCCCTCAAGCAATGCCCACACAGACATGCTCTCACCTTTATTTTCTGCAGGGCCTAACCAAAATGCCGAAAAGCGTGGAAATTCTTCTGGCTCACTCATACCGGTATTAATTGCAATACCACGAGCCGACAACCCATATTGCCCCTGAGGGCCATCAGTTCTAAAATAAGACGCCCCCAAAAACGATATCCAATCTGGTTTTATATCGGGGCGCATAATTCTAAAGCCTGCAAACCCAAACCCTTCTGGCAGGTCGTGGGCAGGGCTATCGTCAGGCATATCAAAAAGCGCATTATTAAAAGGCAGTTCTTTAACGTTGTTTTTATCATCTCTGATGAAAATACTTACCGGCTCAGGAAAATATCGCCCAGGGTAAAATAATTGCACCGGTGCCTTTTCGCCATTTGGGTAGAGGGTTTCATCTTCTTTAAAGCGTATTTTCCAGTGTTCGTCATAGGTAATTTTATCAATAAGCTCAGGTGCTGGCACTTCGACAGGCGTATAAGGCTTTTTGGCAGAGGCTTTTGCCATTGCTTTTAAATCTTCAAAAGTAAACTTAGCACTTGCTTGTGCTTGCGCCGTGTGTAACGACACTGAGGAGGCAATAATAGCGGCAATAAATAACTTTAACTTCATAAAAAGTATCTCTAATAAAGGGAGTCTAAAAATAAGCGCCCAGTACGAACGCCTAACTTAAAATGCTTGTAAAGATATTACACACCGCAATATGAACTCGCGTTTACTAAAATAACGTTATTTGGCGAAGCTTTTATGCTTAGCTGTGTTTAGGGGAGATTGTATTTGAATAGTTGCGTTTGAATAGCTGTATTAAATAAATGCGGCTGATATAGCTTTTACTTAGTTAAAGCCAGATAGCGCTTTAAAATCGAAATGCTGAACAATGCGTCACTGCTACGCTTAGTATAAATACCTGATTAATGGAGGCTTCTCAACAAAAACTGAGAAGTCGAGTAACATATTCAATCCTTTTTTAACTTATAACACCCACTTAAAAGTGTAATGCGTGAGGAATTGCCATTACATTGGTTTGCTATGTATTAAAGGCCACCACATAAGTCTAAAAAATTCCCTGTCGAAAACGATGACTTTGCTGATGAAAGCCAATAAATAGCTTCGGCCACCTCCCCAGGTTCACCTCCACGCTTAAGAGGAATAAGCTCCTTTAACCTTTCTACTCTTTCAGGTTCACCACCATCAGCGTGCATTTGCGTATTAATTAGCCCAGGACGCACACAATTAACTCTAATTCCTTCACAGGCAACCTCTAGTGATAAACCTTTAGTGAGTGTATCTATAGCCCCTTTTGAGGCAGCATAATCAATATATTCATTCGGTGAACCTGAACGAGATGCCCCCGATGAAACGTTTACAATAACACCACCGTTTCCGCCATGGCGTGTAGACATACGCTTTATGGCCTCTCGACAGCACAAGAAGTAACTAGTCACGTTGTTTGCTAAAATAGTATTAATTCTTTCAGCTGTTAAATCCTCCAAACGCGACTGCTTACGTAAAATACCAGCGTTATTAACAAGTACTGATAAAGGACCTAGCTCGGCATCAATTTTTTTAAACAGCCTTAGCACATCATTCTCAACCGAAACATCTGCTTGGACTGTAATACAACGATTACCCGCAGCCCTAATATCGCTTGCGACAGCTTCGGCCGAAGCTAGATTAGACTTGTAATTGATACAAACGGCATACCCTTTTGATGCAAATAATTTAGATGTAGCAGCACCAATACCTCGACCTCCGCCCGTTATTAAAACCACTTTTGTGTTATTCATAAGTCATCCTTAAATAATGATGATGGAGGAATATAAAATGCTTTGCTAAACAGTAAGTAGTTGGCATAAATTAGCTATACTTAGCAAGAAGCTGCATTTTGTGCACAAGTTTTCTTTATCCCTAACTCTTCGTGAAAATTCATTGCGACATTAAAAGTCAGTACAAAAATAATAAAACCTAACAACCAGAAATTAAGCTCTTTTAATTTAAACCTTCCACGCCAAAACGCTGTTACAAAAATGAAAAAATATCTTATAGTGAAAAGAAACGTGATAAAGAGAAACACAAAAATAATAATTCCAGCTTTACTCATAAGTCTCCATGTAGTGGCATAGTTAATTTGGCCACCCATTAAGAAAGAAATGTTATGCTAATAAGCATACAAATTTGGGTGAAAAAATGACGAAATTAAAACGCGCAACGTATTCTGCGGCAATCAAGTTAGAAA
>NZ_JAQREZ010000028.1:0-58956 GCF_028598715.1 Pseudoalteromonas sp. GABNS16E | reverse complement strand
TAGGCCTGCCGCCAGCGTTCAATCTGAGCCATGATCAAACTCTTCAATTAAAAAGTTTTGTGTCTTTCGACAGCTCAATGAATTCTGAATTTATTTAATATCTTTCGATATTGAATTGACTGTGCTGTAATTCTTTTCTTAAGTAAAACCTAAGTAAGTTATTACTGTTGGTCACTCAGTTTCAATTGAGACTCTAAATTTGTTTGCCTCACTACCTAAGTAGCTTGGCTGTTAGAACTCAATCTGTACGAGTGCCCACACAGATGATTGCTTTATATTGTTAAAGAACGTTGCGACGTTGTCGCTAGGGATGCGTATAATACATCCTTTATTTTTCGAGTCAACACTTAATTTTAAACTTTCTTTTTAGAAGATTTAAAACCGAAGTTTTACTTAACTCTCTGAGCCGTTGTGCCTTGCTATGCTTCAGCGTTTCCCGTCTCAGTGGGGTCGCATTATAGGGAGATTCGAGCGGGGGTCAATGTTTTATTTCAGCTTTTTGACAAATAAATGAATTTAGTATGAAACGCATACAAATAAAGGCCTACAGGCTGATTTTAGATTAAAAAACGCGCATGTTAAGTCGCTATTTTACAGCTAATATTTGCGCGTTAGAAAAAGCAGTACATTTAGTAATCGCTGTACTGCTTTGTTGGTTTTAATTTGCTGCAATTTGCCATACAGCTATAGAACCTGAGATCTCATTACCGATTATAAGCAGTGGCTCGCCTGTCGCACTTTGTTCGGCAGGTACAAACACCATGCCTTCGGGTGCAAGGTCGCCGGTTATATCTGCCCCTTCTATTACACCACGGTTATAAAAGTAATCTTCAAATTGCACATCGTAAGGGTTGGTAATATCGTAAACCATAATCCCGCCCATGCGCTCAAGACCTATAAAGGCAAAAGTGCGTTCGTCTATCGTACCTATTGTTAGCGCTTCGGGTTCTGCGCCTTTATCATCTGAGCGTGTGTCACCTTCGTTTTCATCTTCATTGTTATTAAAGGCTTCACCATGAACCGATGCGGTAATACGACCTATGTCATCGCCTGAGTCAAATACCACCAGCCCATTACTGTCCCAAATAGTAAATGAGCGTGCACCATAGGCATAAAGCGATTCGTATTGACCGTCGTCATTCGTATTACCTTTTACAGTGCTTACTTTCAAGCGGCCTATATCGTCATCGTCGTTATTTAAGTAGTCAAAATTAGCTGCAAGCGTTAAATCTTCAACACGGCTTTCATCTATATAGGCAAGACAGCCATCATTTTCATCGTAATCTAGACCGCCCTTTGCTGCGCAGTCTGCTTCATCTGTTACATCAAAGAAGTACTCGCGTGCATCACCTTCATTTGCCGATACTATAAAATTTGCACCTTTCCAGCTAAAGCTTGAAATTGTATCTGGCTGATACATACCATAAAGCCCTGGGTACGATTTAAAATTAACACCGCCGTCTTTATCTGATGCATCTATTTGTAAATCTGACCAGTCTTTAAAGCCTAGCGCTTTTAGCTCTACGCTATTATCTTCTAGGTTAATAATAGCGAGACCGTTATTTTCTTGAATTGATACGTAGGCATAGTTGTTATCTTTAGAAATGCTGACGTACTCAGGCTCTAAATCCATAGCTACTGTCGTATTTATTACATTTCCGTTAATAGTGCGCCCAGTAGGGTTAGCAAACACAAATCCATCAGATTCAAGTTCAGCTTGCTGACTATTGTAAGTAGTAAAGTCAATATTAGTTGCCGTATCAGCTACTACACCTTCTACTATATTAATTATGCTTACAGAGCCTTCTGGGTCGATACTGTAATCGCCATTTGGTTCACCTTCATTGGCTACAACTACTTTTGTACCGTCGTGGTTAAAAGTCACCATGTCTGGTAAAAAGCCCGCTAGTACATTTTTTATGAAGGCGGGTGAATCGCCGCTTATGTCGTAAAATGCAATTTGACCCGCTTCGCCCACATTTTTAGCAGCCATAGCCACAGCTAGCATTTGGTTGTTTTCATCTATTGCTATGCTGTTTGCATCGCCTGGGGTGTTGTCGTTTAAGGTAAGGGTAATGGTTGATGTTAGGTTAGTTGCATTCACTATCCCTTCGTTATCTTGAACAAGGGCCGCCGTATCAAAGGTGTCGGCGGGTATAATATTAACAACGGCTTCATCACCAGAGCTATTAATGGCGTATATCCACTTTTTAGATGCTTGATAAGCAACTATTTCGGCTGCACCTTCGGGGCTTTGGGCATTAAGTACAGCGCGGCCTACTAAACTTATATTTAACGCAGAGTTTGCATTAGTGCCGTTAGTACCATTTTGACCCGCTGTGCCTTGCTCCCCTTGGATACCTTGCGTGCCATCTTGGCCGTCATCTCCATCTAGTGAGCAACCTGTTAATATTGATATGAGTGAAAGTGCTATAAGTGACCTTTTTAACATTGTTATTTTCCTTAGTGTGGTATTGAACAAAATAACAACACACAGGTATGACAAAGCTATGGCACTTTTAATAAAGCTTTTTTAACTTAAAAAACGAGTTTAAATGCTAAGGGGCACACAAGAATAAGGCTTACTGTATAACCTAATAATTTATAAGGCTTGGAATAGCTATTTTGAGTTTTAACACCTATTAAAGGCCTTAAAATATCAATACGTGTCACTATTAATGTAATAACCGCGCAAATACACCATGTACCAATAACAACCAAGAGTGGTTCAATAAAAGAACCTACCTCTAAAGGCTGCAAAACAAAACATAGGATTATGAGTACACTTTGGTGCAATAAATAAAAAGGGAACACCCAGCTATTAAATGTTTTTAAGTAATTAGTTTTAAAGTTTAAAAAATGCTGTGCGAGTGCAAGCATGGTAAGCACTCCCAATACT
Organism: Pseudoalteromonas sp. GABNS16E; assembly: GCF_028598715.1. Taxonomy (NCBI): domain Bacteria; kingdom Pseudomonadati; phylum Pseudomonadota; class Gammaproteobacteria; order Alteromonadales; family Pseudoalteromonadaceae; genus Pseudoalteromonas; species Pseudoalteromonas sp. GABNS16E. The sequence continues at coordinate 56,057 of NZ_JAQREZ010000028.1, read as the reverse complement.
CTTTGAATATTGTATATAGTAGTAAAAATATAACTAGGTAAATCAAATACGTTTTGGTAAGCCATTAATATGTATATACACAGCAGGGTAAAGCTTACACATAACACCCAAAAATAGTGTTTTAGGCTCGCCCAAAAATAATTGTGTTTGGCTAACAGAAACCCTATAAATAGAAATATAAAGCCGTTAGCCTCCCTTACAGCATCTCCTTCTAAGTAGTTATGTGTAAGCAACATGGCTATGACTAATAAGCTTACCAGTAATGGCAGCCTCACTTTACCTAACTTGAGTAAAGGCGTAAAAAAAGGGAGCTTCATGAATAGTGAAAATAAAATAATGATAAGCATGAACTGCCAAAGAGAGCGTAAATACCATAAATGATTTACATCTACGTGCGGCCATACCCCAGACTGGTAATTGGCAAACATCTCATTATTAATATCTAAAAACGCTAAGTAGAACTGCCAATACGTTATGTCTATTACGCTCTTTTGCGACATTTCTGCATACAACTGAAAGGGAACTATTAGCCATAACCCCACCAGCAAAGGTAGTAATATAAAAATAGAGCGATTTAAAACAAATAACGCATTTGATTTAACACCTCTCACTTTATCGAGCATAAAGCGAAGTGCTACTCCAGATATAAACCAAATCAGTAGCATTCTCCAAGGAGCAAACACCAATAAAAAATACTCTACGTAGCGAGATATATAAGTACTTTTAAAGTGAAAGCCCCAGTTTTCGCTGTACAACATGCCAATTGTGATAAAAAATAAGTACAGCAAACGCAATGACTCTCAGCCAATCAAGAAAGTAATGGCGGTTTGTTACGTGTAATTGTTTATTCATGCTAAAACCAATGTATACCTATTGCTACTAGTAAGACTTAAACGACTCGCAAAAACTATTCATAAGTGCTTATATTACAGGCAATAGTGATAAACGGTGGTATTTAGGGATAAACCCACCACATAAATATAAGCACATACTATGAACCTACAACACTTTCAGCGTTTTCAAACCTTATACGCATCAGTATTACTGTGTGCTTACGTATTAATTAATAATACCGTAAATGCAACAACCCAAATCATGGAGGTAAAAAGATCAGGAGATTTACCATTTTTAATTTGGGAGCCATTTGTATGGGAGTATTCAAGCGCGTTAGGATCTTTGCTTATGTTTCCGGCTTTAATTTGGTTTTTGAATAACACACCTTTTAAATGGCATAAAATACCTGCTTCATTGGGTATGTATTTTGGCGCTTCAATTGTATTTAGCATGTTACATATTGCTATTATGGTAGGCAGTCGCAAGCTTGTATATTTAGCTTGGGGTCGCTCTTATGATTTTGGTTTGAGTTGGTTTGAATTAATATACGAATATCAAAAGGATGCTATAAGCTTTATATTTTTTATTGCGCTCATAAAAGTATATCAATATGTCGTTCAGCAATTAATTGGGGAGGCATCTTCTATAGAAGAAAGCGAGCAACAAGCCACACCCAGTCTAAACCGGTTGCTTGTAAAAAAGCATGGTAAAGAGTTTATTGTAAAAATAGATGATGTTGATTGGCTTGAATCATCGGGCAACTATGTAAACTTGTATATTGGTACGTCTATTTACCCTTTAAGAATGACCCTAACAGAACTAAGCAAGCAACTAGAAGAGAAAGGCTTTTGCAGAGTCCATCGCAGCCATGGCGTAAACCTTGATAGAATAGAGTCTATTACACCGCTACCTAGTGGCGATAGTGAAATAAAACTAACTACAGGTAAGATGCTTAACTTATCTAGACGCTATAAAGAACAGTTTAAACTTCAACTGAAATAAAAAAGGCTACCTAAGTAGCCTTTTATAATTATTTTTTAACCGGGCGTTTCCAGCCAGTTAAATTACGCTGTTTAGAACGTGCTATTGCAAGTTGTTCATCTTCAACGGTACTGGTGATCACAGAGCCTGCACCTACAGTTGCTGTTGTACCAATATTTACAGGAGCAACAAGTGATGAATTTGAACCAATAAAGGCGTTATCACCAATAATGGTTTTTGCTTTATTAACTCCATCGTAGTTACAGGTAATAGTACCTGCGCCTATATTCACTTTTTCGCCAATTTCAGCATCGCCTAAGTAACTTAAGTGGTTTGCTTTAGAACCTTTCCCTAAGCGGGTTTTTTTCATCTCTACAAAATTACCAATGTGCGAGTCTTCTTCCATTACCGCACCTGGGCGCAGGCGAGCATATGGGCCTAGCGTACATTTAGCCGCTACGCTTGCATCTTCAATTAGGGTATTCGCTTTTATTACAACGTTATCGCCTATGGTACAGTTTTTAAGTACGCAGTTAGGGCCAATTTGTACGTTATTGCCTAGGGTTACATTACCTTCAAAAATAACGTTTATATCAATTAATACGTCTTCGCCTGTTTTAACATTGCCACGTACATCAATACGAGCAGGGTCGGCTAGGGTGGCACCATTTAACATTAACTCTTCTGCTTGCCATGCTTGATAAGCACGCTCTAGGCCTGCAAGTTGTACGCGGTTGTTTGCGCCTTCAACTTCCATTGCATGATCGGGCTGTGCTGAGGTGATTTCTACACCTTCACTGTGCGCCATAGCAACGATATCAGTAAGGTAGTATTCACCCTGCGCATTATTGTTAGATAGATTGCCTAACCATGTTTTTAAAAGCTTGCCGTTAACCGCCATAATGCCGGTGTTTACTTCGCTGATAAGTAGCTGCTCAGCGCTTGCATCTTTTTGCTCAATAATACCTACAAGCTTGCCATCTTCTCGTAGCATACGGCCATAGCCATTTGGGTTAACCAAATTAACTGTTAATACCGCTAAACCATTTTCAGGGGTTGCAGCTAGCAAGCGCTCAAGTGTTGATTGCTTTGTAAGAGGTACATCACCGTATAAAACAAGTACAGTGTCGTCATCATTAATATGAGGGCTTGCTTGTGCTACTGCGTGGCCAGTACCAAGTTGTTCTGCTTGCAGTACCCAGTTTACGTCGTTATCGGCAAGTTGTTGTTGTAATAGTTCGCCGCCATGCCCGTAAACTAAATTAGTGGTGGTTGCACCAAGTGCCTTTGCGTTATCTATAACATGCTGCACCATTGGTTTACCTGCAACGTTGTGCAGAACTTTAGGTAGAGCAGAGCGCATACGAGTACCTTTACCCGCAGCAAGAATTACTGTTGTTAGAGCCATTAAAACAATTTCCTTTTTCCGTTGTTTTAGTGAGAAGTTAATGAAAGTAGCTTAACTAGATTACGCATGTCACTCCATGTATACATACTCAGCCGTATTATAAAAAATAATGACTGAATCTATGATAAACAAACTATTCATAATAATTACACTTATTGTAACCAGCTTTGCTAACCGATATAAGTGTAAAGCCAAATTACAGGCACAAAAAAGCCCACATAACGTGGGCTTTTAAAAACCGGATAGGCTTACTTTTTACGTAATTGCTGAATTACGCGAAGTTGTGCAATAGCTTCTGCTAGTTGCATAGCTGCTTTTTGATAATCAAATTCAGCTGCTGATGCATTAGCCATTTGGCTTTCTGCGTCACGCTTAGCTTGCTCTGCGGCTTGCTCGTCTAGGTCTTCACCACGAACAGCTGTATCAGCAAGTACGGTTACTATGTTCGGTTGAACTTCTAGTGTACCGCCAGCAATGTAGATGAGTTCTTCTTCACCATGTTGCTTAACTAAACGTACCATACCAGGTTTAAGGGCAGTTAGTAGTGGGGCGTGACCGGCATTAACACCAAGCTCACCTTCACTACCAGATACTTGAATCGATTCAACTAGACCAGAGAACAAGCTCTGCTCTGCGCTTACTACGTCAAGATGTACAGTCATAGCTGCCATACTACCCTCCTAATTACATGCTTTTAGCTTTTTCTTGAGCTTCTTCGATAGAGCCTACCATGTAGAACGCTTGCTCTGGAAGGTCATCAAATTCACCGCTTAGAATGCCTTTAAAGCCAGCAATTGTGTCTTTTAGTGAAACGTATTTACCTGGCGCACCTGTAAATACCTCTGCCACGAAGAATGGCTGAGATAGGAAACGCTGGATTTTACGTGCACGAGATACAAGTTGCTTATCTTCGTCAGAAAGCTCGTCCATACCTAGGATAGCAATGATGTCTTTAAGTTCTTTGTAACGCTGAAGAACTGTTTGAACGCCACGTGCTGTATCGTAGTGCTCTTGACCAATTACTAATGGGTCAAGTTGACGTGAAGATGAATCAAGTGGGTCTACCGCTGGGTAGATACCAAGTGATGCGATATCACGTGAAAGTACGACTGTTGCATCTAAGTGAGCAAAGGTAGTTGCTGGAGATGGATCCGTTAAATCATCCGCAGGTACGTATACCGCTTGGATTGATGTAATTGAACCTGTCTTCGTTGAAGCGATACGCTCTTGAAGTACACCCATTTCTTCAGCAAGTGTAGGCTGGTAACCTACCGCTGATGGCATACGACCAAGAAGTGCAGATACTTCTGTACCAGCAAGCGTGTAACGGTAGATGTTATCTACGAAGAAAAGTACATCGCGACCTTCGTCACGGAACTTCTCAGCCATAGTAAGACCAGTTAACGCTACGCGTAAACGGTTACCAGGAGGCTCGTTCATCTGACCGTATACAAGCGATACTTTATCAAGTACGTTTGAATCGTTCATCTCATGGTAGAAATCGTTACCCTCACGAGTACGCTCACCAACACCTGCGAATACTGAGTAGCCGCTGTGCTCGATTGCGATGTTACGGATAAGTTCCATCATGTTTACGGTTTTACCAACACCGGCACCACCGAATAAACCAACTTTACCACCTTTAGCAAATGGACATACAAGGTCGATTACCTTGATACCAGTTTCTAAAAGTTCTACTGAACTTGATTGCTCTTCGTATGAAGGCGCTGCACGGTGAATAGACATACGGTCTTCTTCGCCGATTGGGCCAGCTTCATCGATTGGCTCACCAAGTACGTTCATGATACGACCAAGCGTTGCTTTACCAACTGGAACTTGAATCGCTTCACCTGTATTTTCTACCGCTGCGCCACGACGTAAACCGTCAGTAGTACCTAGTGCGATAGTACGAACAACACCGCCACCTAGCTGTTGTTGAACTTCTAAAGTCAAACCAGCTAAATCGCCATCTGTTACTTTTAGCGCGTCATATACGGCTGGCACGTTGTCTTGAGAAAACTCAATATCCACAACGGCACCGATAATTTGGACGACCTTACCTAAACTCATGTCTATTCCTCTCGTTAATCTTTGCCTGAAGCATTAAACTGCGGCTGAACCAGAAACAATCTCACTAATTTCTTGTGTGATTGCCGCTTGGCGGGCCTTGTTATAAACAAGCTGTAACTCATCCATAAGGTCGCCGGCATTATCTGTTGCAGCTTTCATTGCAACCATACGGGCAGCCTGTTCAGAGGCAGCGTTCTCAACCACACCTTGGTATACCTGAGACTCAACAAAGCGTACAAGCAAAGACTCTAATATAGCGTCTGGGCCTGGCTCGTATAAGTAGTCCCATGTGTGGGCAGATACTTCTTCTTCAGCTTTTGGCAAAGGGAGTAACTGGTCAATTGTTGGTTCTTGCTTCATGGTATTAACGAAGTTGTTATATACCAGGAATAAACGGTCAATTTTACCTTCTGAGAATGCATCTAGCATAATTTTTACAGGACCAATTACGTCTTGTACTGAAGGCTTATCTCCAAGGCCTGCTTTTTTAGCAAGCACTTGACCGCCAAAACGTTGAAAGAAGCTAGCAGCTTTGCTACCTAAAGTTGCAAACTCAGCGTCCACACCTTTTTCTTTCCACGCTTTAATGTCTAATGCAACTTTTTTAAACTCATTTGAGTTTAAGCCGCCACATAGACCACGGTCTGTAGAGATAACAATATAACCAACTCGTTTTACTTCACGTTCTTCTAAGAACGGGTGAGTAAAATCAAGATTTGCTTGAGCAACACGACCAATTACTTTGCGTAATTTGTCAGCGTATGGACGGCTTGAAGCCACTCGTTCTTGCGCCTTTTTCATTTTAGACGCAGCAACCATTTCCATTGCGCTAGTGATCTTTTGAGTATTTTTAATACTCCCGATCTTGCTTTTAATCTCTTTTCCGCTGGCCATGACTCTCTCTCCGAATCAAGGTGTGCTTTAGTAAACTAAAGCGCACCATTAATAACTAAATTACCAAGTTTGCGTAGACTTGAACTTCTCAAGAAGTTCTTTAAGCTGCGCTTCGATCTCGGCGTTGTAGTTACCAGTTTCATTGATTTGAGCCACAAGCTCTGCGTATGTGCTACTTGCATAAGAAAGTAAAGCTGCTTCGAAATCCATAATTTTAGAGATTTCGATATCTTTAAGATAACCTTTCTCAGCTGCAAATAACGACAAAGACATTTCAGCAACAGACATTGGTGCGTACTGTTTCTGCTTCATTAGCTCTGTTACACGCTCACCATGCTCAAGTTGAGCACGAGTTGCATCATCAAGGTCAGACGCGAACTGCGAGAACGCAGCTAATTCACGGTACTGAGCTAGGGCTAGACGGATACCGCCACCTAGTTTCTTAACGATTTTAGTTTGTGCAGCACCACCAACACGCGATACCGAGATACCAGCATTTACTGCCGGACGGATACCTGAGTTGAATAAGTCAGTTTCTAAGAAGATCTGACCATCGGTGATAGAGATAACGTTTGTCGGTACGAACGCAGAAACGTCGCCGCCTTGAGTTTCAATGATTGGCAATGCCGTCAATGAACCAGTTTGTCCTTTCACTTCACCGTTAGTGAACTTTTCAACGTAATCAGCGTTTACACGCGATGCACGCTCTAAAAGACGCGAGTGAAGGTAGAATACGTCACCTGGGTATGCTTCACGACCTGGTGGACGCTTAAGTAGTAATGAGATTTGACGGTAAGCAACAGCTTGCTTAGATAAATCATCATATACGATTAATGCGTTTTCACCACGGTCACGGAAGTATTCACCCATAGTACAGCCCGAGAACGGTGCTAAGTACTGAAGTGCCGCAGACTCAGAAGCAGATGCTACAACTACGATAGTATTTGCAAGTGCACCGTGCTCTTCTAATTTACGTACTACGTTAGCAATAGTAGATGCTTTTTGGCCAACCGCTACGTACACACACTTAACGCCTGTGTTCTTTTGGTTGATGATTGCATCGATTGCTAGTGCAGTTTTACCTGTTTGGCGGTCACCGATAACAAGCTCACGCTGACCACGACCAACTGGAATCATCGCATCAATAGATTTGTAACCAGTTTGAACTGGCTCATCTACAGATTGACGCTCGATTACACCTGGTGCAATTTTTTCTACAGGTTCAAAACCGTCGTTATCTAAAGCGCCTTTACCGTCGATAGGAGCACCTAGTGTGTTTACAACACGACCAAGTAAGCCAGCACCAACAGGAACTTCTAAGATACGACCAGTTGTGTATACTTTTACGCCTTCAGTAAGGTCAGCGTAAGGACCCATAACTACTGCACCAATTGAGTCACGCTCAAGGTTTAGTGCGATAGCATAACGGTTGCCTGGAAGCTCAATCATCTCACCTTGCATACAGTCAGCTAGACCGTGGATGCGGATGATACCGTCAGTAACAGATACGATAGTACCTTCGTTACGAGCTTCACTTACAACTTCGAACTGCTCAATACGTTGTTTGATCAGATCTGAAATTTCAGTGGAATTAAGTTGCATGCTCTTTTTCCCAATTACGATTGTAGTGTTGTGGCTAAGCGGTTTAATTTACCGCGTACTGAGCCGTCGATTACAGTGTCACCCGCCTTAATAATAAGGCCGCCAACAACTGCAGCGTCTTCACTACAATTCAGCTTAACTTTGCGTGCGAAACGTTTTTCAAGTGTCGCTACCAATGACTCTTGCTGCGCTGCAGCAAGAGGGGTTGCCGAAATCACATCTACGTCGATTTCTTTGTCATACTCTGCTTTAAACGCAGCGAATAACTGAGCAACCTCAGGCAGTGCAATCAAACGTCCATTTTCAGCCATCACCTTAACTAGGTTCTGACCTTGTTCGTTGAGCTGCTCAGCACATAAGTTAATAAATAACTCAGCTTGTGCAGTAGCAGTAGGCAATCCAGCTAGAATGGCTGATGCTTGTTCATTGCTGGCAACTTCGCCTGCAAAAAACAACATGTCATTCCAGCTTTCAATCGTGCCTTTTTCAACGGCAAGTTCAAAAGCCGCTTTAGCGTATGGGCGAGCGATAGTAGTCAATTCAGACATGCTCATACCCTCCTAATTACAGCTCAGCGACAAGTTTTTCAACGATGTCACTATGTGCGGCTTGATTGATTTCACGCTCTAAAATTCTTTCAGCGCCAACCACTGCCAGAGTTGCTACTTGCTTACGTAGCTCTTCTGTTACACGGTTACGCTCTGATTCAATTTCAGAGTGCCCTTGAGCAATAATTTTTTCACGCTCTTCTTGTCCACGAACAGTTTCTTCGTCAACAATAAGCACGGCACGCTTTTTAGCTTGTTCAATGATATCAGCCGCTTGAGCTTTTGCATCTTTAAGCTGTTCTGCAGCTTTTTGTTGCGCAAGTTCTAAGTCTTTTTCGGCTCTATCAGAGGCAGCTAAACCATCTTCAATTTTCTTCTGGCGAGACTCAATTGCATCATTAAGTGGTGGCCATACATATTTCATACAAAATAGTACAAACACCGTAAACGCAATTAATTCACCGATAAGAGTGGCTGTTATGTTCACGACCGCTCCTCCTTAAAATAGTAAGCTGTTCAAAAAATAAAATTAAAGTACGAACAGGATTACCATTGCGATACCAACACCGATCATTGCTACCGCATCGATTAGACCAGCTAGGATGAACATCTTAACTTGTAATGAAGGTGCAAGTTCAGGCTGACGCGCACATGCTTCTAGGAATTTACCACCCATGTTACCGAAGCCGATAGCAGTACCGATTGCACCGAAGCCGATAAGTAAAGCAACTGCGATGTACTTAAGACCGATCATTAGTTCCATTTTTTTCTCCAAAGTTTCAATTGTTAAAGTTAAATATAAAAAGTGTATAAATTAGTGATTGTCAGAACTTGCCATGCTTAGGTAAACAATGGTTAGCATCATAAATACGAATGCTTGTAACACGATTACTAAGATATGGAATACAGCCCAAACAAAGTGCAACGGAAGTTGCATTAAACCAACTGCGCCGATAAGTATGAATATCAATTCACCAGCGTATAAGTTACCGAATAAACGCAGTGCTAACGAGAAAGGCTTAGACACTAGAGCGATTGTTTCTAGTAATAAATTACAAGGAATTAAGAAAATCATAGCCACTTTGCTATTAGAGCTAAACGGGTGAAGTGTAAGCTCTTTAATGAAGCCACCAACCCCTTTAATTTTAATAGAGTAACCAATCATCAGAATAAACACGCCCAATGCTAATGCAGCAGTTAAGTTTATGTCTGTGGTAGGTACAATTTTCATGTAAACGTCGTGTGAGTCCATGCCAAAGGCTTGTTCACCAACAAAACCAGCAAGTGCAGGTAAGAAATCAACTGGGATTAAATCCATTAAGTTCATTAAGAACACCCAAACAAAAATTGTTAAGGCTAATGGAGCAATTAATTTGCTTTTACCGTGGTAAGTGTCACGTACGTTGTCACCAACGAACTCAACAATCATTTCAATAAAACATTGAAATTTACCCGGTACTCCGGTGTGAGCTTTCTTTGCGGCGCTTCGGAAGGTCCATAAAAATAATAGACCAAGTCCGATTGACCATGCGAGGGTATCTATATTCCATGTCCAGAAACCACTGTCTGCACACGCTTTGTTGAAGGCAAGACCTGAGTCGGTCATACACATCTTAGCGTTTGTTAAGTGATGCTGGATATGGCTTGATATAGTAACTTCTTCTGCAGCCATGTTATATCCCAAAAGTTAATGTTTAAAAAAAACGGGTGCAAACAATCCAGTAAAGAGCACAAATACGTAAACACAAAAAAACGGCACTAAAACGACCGTGGTTGACTTGAGTATCAGTGCAAACAATACGATTGTTAGCATAAATTTTAATCCGTTACCGCGTTTTAACGAGGTATACGCTTGATTTGCTTTGCTTGCACCCATATATCTGAATGCATAAAGCGCAAATACTAGGTGGGGAAGTATTGCTACGCTGCTACCGGCAAGTGCTGATACGCTGGCGTTTACTCCCCAACCAACAAAAATAATTACTGCAGCTACAAGTGCTACGATACCCTGAAGACAAATTAATTTAAATGCGGCAAGCCTATAAGGTCTTGCTAACTTATTAGTCACGTTTAGTTAACCTTTATGACGTTCTAATTGTTAGGGTGTGAAAACTGGCGAAATTATACTTAATCCTACCAGTTTTGCAACTTGAGTAGACGCTTTGTAACACAAAATAGCTACAAATGTCTCTTATCGGACATGTAAAATTTTAATGGTCGGTATTGCTGTGATTTATACGATTTAAAATGCCATCAAGCTCATCTAAATTGGTGTAAGAAATAACCAACTTACCTTTGCCTTTCGCGTTATAATTTATTTCTACTTTAGCCCCTAAGTTGTCGGCTAATTTTTGCTCTAAACGCTTAACATCTGGGTCTTTTTCAGGTGCTTCTTTAGCAGCAACCGGCTCTAAAATTGAGCGTACTAACTTTTCGGTTTCGCGAACAGTTAGCGCTTTAGCAACGGCTAATCTTGCAGCGTCAGATTGTGCTTCACCTTCAAGGGCTAATAAACAGCGTGCGTGGCCCATTTCTATGTCGCCATGCTCTAACAGAATTTTAACATCACTATTTAAATTGTTTAATCGTAGTAAATTGGTCACGGTAGTGCGCGATTTACCCACCGCATCGGCAACTTGCTGGTGCGTTAATTCAAATTCATTCAATAATCTGTTTAAAGCGATAGCTTCTTCCATTGCGTTTAAATCTTCACGCTGAATATTTTCTATCAGCGCAATAGCAACGGCGGCTTCATCTGGCACATCTTTTACAATACAAGGTACGCTTTCAAGCTTTGCTATTTGTGCAGCACGCCAACGGCGCTCACCGGCTATTATTTCAAAGCTATTTTCTGCAACTGGGCGCACCACAATTGGCTGAATAATGCCTTGAGAGCGGATAGAGCTTGCTAACTCCTCAAGCGCTTCTTCAGACATATCTTTACGAGGCTGGTATTTTCCTGAGTGTAAAAACTCAATAGGCAGCTTTTGCAATTCATTCGCAACGGGCTGTGCTGCAGTTTGTACAGCTTCAGTCACATTTACTGTGTCTTGTTCCTTGCTTGAGCTCGGCGCTGGTTTTGATGAACTTAAAAGGGCATCGAGTCCTCGGCCTAAACCTCGTTTTTTAGCAGACATGTTATTTTTTTACCTTAAAGTTAGGCGACTACCGGCGCTGTTTTTTCTTTTCTGCGTAGCATTTCGCCCGCAAGTGCTAAGTAGGCTTTTGCGCCACTTGATGCGCGGTCGTAGTACATTGCTGGTGCACCAAAACTAGGTGCCTCGGCAAGACGCACATTACGTGGGATCACGGTGCGGTATACTTTATCGCCAAAATGTTGTTTTAATTGTTCTGATACATCATTTGCTAATCGATTGCGCGGATCGTACATAGTACGAAGAATGCCTTCAATTTGTAAGTTAGGGTTAACTAACTTTGCAAGTTGCGTAATAGTGTCCATTAATGCGGTTAACCCTTCAAGCGCATAATATTCACATTGCATTGGTACTAAAATAGAATCAGCAGCAGCCATGGCGTTTACTGTTAACATATTTAGTGAAGGCGGGCAGTCGATAAAAATAAATTCGTATTTATCTTGTATTTTTTCAAGCGCATTACGAAGGCGTACTTCGCGTGCAAACAATTCCATTAATTTTACTTCGGCTGCGGTTACATCGCCGTTGGCCGCTATCATATGATACTCACCCGAGGTTTCGGTGATTATCACCTCATCCATAGGTTTTTCTTCAATGAGTAAATCGTAAATGGTGGCAACATCGCCATATTTGTCTACACCGCTACCCATCGTAGCGTTGCCTTGGGGGTCGAGATCTATTAACAGCACTTTACGCTTCGTTGCAGCCATAGATGCAGCGAGATTAACAGCCGTTGTTGTTTTACCAACGCCGCCTTTTTGATTTGCTAATGCGATGACTTTTGCCACTATGTCTCTGATCCCTAGTCTTTAGAAAGAATAATTAAATGTCGTTGTGCATCAAGTTCAGGCACTACTAGCGAGATTTTATCTTCAAATTTTACCCCCTCAGGAAGTGACTCTAGCTCTTCACTAGGAAACACACCTTTAAGCGCTATAAATTTGCCTGAGTGATCAATTAAGTGTGAACACCAATCAACCATATCTTGCAGTGAAGCAAACGCACGACTTAGTACGCCATCTAATTTAACACTTGGTTGATATTCTTCAACTCTTGACTGCACAGGGGTGACATTATTTAGCCCGAGCTCGTGTTTAACTTGCATTAAAAAGCGAACACGTTTGCCTAAGCTATCAAGCAATACAAATTGGGTATCAGGTAGTGCAATAGCTAATACAATACCTGGTAAGCCAGGACCTGTGCCTACATCAATATAATGATGACCGGGTAAATGAGGTGCAACAACTAAGCTATCCATAATGTGCTTAATCATCATTTCTTCTGGTAAGCGTACAGATGTTAAATTATACGCTTTGTTCCATTTGTTTAGTAACTCAACGTATTTAACTAATTGCTGTTGTTGTTTTTCAGTTAGCGCAATATCAGTTTGCGCTAACAATGTTGTTAATTGTTGCTGTAACACAGTTTACCTTTACCATTACGCAGTTTTGCGTAATAAGCCTTGCTTCTTCAGATACACTAATAATAGCGAAATCGCCGCTGGGGTGATACCAGAAATACGAGAAGCTTGGCCAATAGTGTCTGGACGTGCATCCGTTAGCTTAGCAACTACCTCGTTTGATAAACCCGATACCGTTGAATAATCGAACTCTTTAGGCAAAATGGTTTCTTCATGACGAAGCTGTTTATTGATCTCATCTTGCTGGCGCGCAATGTAGCCTGCGTATTTAGTATGGATCTCAACTTGTTCAAGTGCAGCTTGGTTTGTAAACTCAGATCCTAGCCCATCAATAGCCATTAAATCGTCGTAACGAATTTCTGGACGACGAAGTAGATCCTCTAAACTTGCTTCACGAGTAAGCGGTGTTTTTAATAAGGCGTTTACTTGATCAACCACAGCATGATCTTTATGGATCCAGGTTTCTTTAATACGCTGTTTCTCTTTTTCGATCACTTCCATTTTTTCGTTAAATGCCTGCCAGCGCTCATCGCTAACTAAACCAAGTTCACGGCCTTTTTCTGTTAAGCGAATATCAGCGTTATCTTCACGCAATAATAAACGGTATTCCGCACGGCTAGTAAACATACGGTACGGTTCTTTTGTACCAAGCGTTGCTAAGTCGTCTATTAGTACGCCCACATATGCTTCATCACGACGTGGAGTCCATGCATCTTTGCCTTGTACTTGTAAAGCGGCGTTCATGCCGGCTATTAAGCCTTGTGCACCGGCTTCTTCGTAACCAGTAGTACCATTTATTTGGCCTGCAAAAAATAATCCGTCTATAAACTTGGTTTCTAATGACTGTTTTAAATCACGTGGGTCAAAGAAATCATATTCAATAGCATAACCAGGGCGACAAATATGTGCGTTTTCAAAACCATCTATCGATTGCACAATTTGTAACTGCACATCAAAAGGTAAGCTGGTTGAAATACCGTTAGGGTAAAGCTCGTACGATGTTAAACCTTCAGGCTCTACAAATATTTGGTGCTTGTCTTTATCAGCAAAGCGCACAATTTTATCTTCTATTGAAGGGCAGTAACGTGGTCCTATACCTTCAATTACGCCAGAGTACATAGGCGAGCGATGTAAATTGTTACGAATAACCTCATGGGTTTTTTCGTTTGTGTAGGTGATATAGCACGGTATTTGCTGTGGGTGATCGCTTTGTTTACCAATAAACGAAAATACCGGTGTAGGCGCATCACCTGGTTGTTCTTGCATCTTGCTAAAATCAACTGTACGGGCATCAATACGTGGTGGAGTACCTGTTTTTAAACGGTCTACTCTAAAAGGTAACTCACGTAAACGATCAGCAAGTGCAATTGAAGGGGGATCGCCTGCACGACCACCTTTAAAATTCTCTAAACCAATATGTATTTGGCCACCTAAGAAAGTACCTACGGTTAATACAACACTAGGTGCGCTAAAACGTAATCCCATTTGGGTTACTACGCCAACAACTTTGTCGTTTTCAACGATAAGATCGTCACACGATTGTTGAAATATTTTTAGGTTTTCTTGGTTTTGTAATGTGTTTTGAATTGCAGCTTTGTACAAAGCGCGATCAGCTTGTGCTCGAGTTGCACGAACAGCAGGTCCCTTTGAAGAATTTAAGGTACGAAATTGAATACCGCCTTTATCAATAGCTTGTGCCATAGCACCGCCTAGCGCATCAATTTCTTTAACCAAATGGCCTTTGCCTATGCCACCAATTGCTGGGTTACAAGACATTTGACCAAGTGTATCCATATTATGAGTTAGCAGCAGGGTATTCATCCCCATACGTGCAGCAGCCAATGAGGCTTCAGTGCCTGCATGTCCACCACCTACTACGATAACGTCAAACTTTTCGTGAAAAATCATTAATGGGATCCTACTTAATCAAACCAGTAAACTTCAAAAGGGAGCGTATTCTACCTAGAAATTAGCAGAAGATAAATGATTAAACAGTGGGCAAGATCTAAGTCACTGATCACTTATAATATAAAGGATCTTTTAAAGAGATCTTTTAATACTATTACTACTAGTGATCGGGTTTTCTGTTGATAAGCTCTATTTATTCATTTAAAACATAAAATTAGATCAGATCTAAAGGTGTTAATATGATCGGATCATCAGGCAAATAAGCTCTGATCAAAAAGGGGGTTTATACACAGCCCAATATCGATTGGATCTTATCCAATGGATAAGCATGCTTAAAAACGCAGTTTGATCAGCGGTTATCCACAAAAGCTATTAAATTATTAGTAAATTGTGGGTAACTTTGTTTATGCATTTTATTCGATCACATTACTTTAATTGTGTTTTCTCTATCCACGAATCTAACCACTCTAGGGCGGTATCTTCGGGTAATGCCTCATCAAGAATATTTAATTCAAGCCTTGGCGCTATGCATGTTGCGCCAAGGCTGGCCATTAAACTATTTATATTACGCCCAGCAAGGTTATAGGTGTCGTAGCTGGTATCGCCTAAGCCAATGACTGAATATTTAATTGCAGATAAGTCACTTTGCTGATTTAGCTGCTCAATAAATGGTAAAAGGTTGTCGGGGTAATCGCCTGCGCCATAGGTCGATGTGCATATAAGCCAGATTGTATTATGTTGATCAATATCAGATAAATTAGGTTGATCATGTAGTTCAGCACTTATACCTTGGTTATTTAACTCATCACATAGTTGTTCTGCTACATATTCTGCAGATCCCATTTGACTACCAACGATTATATTTACAGAACTCATATTTAAACTGATCACACTTTACTTATTTGCCCGCTATGATATCTGAGTTAGGCTTGCAGTAAAGAAAACCTTTGTAATTTTGTATAACTATTTTTGAGTTGTTTTTACTCTTTGTTGCAATCGCTTATATAAGTTATTGAATATAAATGAATTAACAAAAAGTATTTAAATGTAATCTTCTGATCAAATTGTTGATAAGGTTGGGGAAAGCTCTGCTTAACTAGTATGTTTTGTAGATCTAGATATAGCTAAGTCATTGATTTTTTATTATAAGTGAGGCCACCAGCCCACGTTTTTATATAGCTAAGCTGTTGTTGATCATAATGTGGATAGTAATCTTGTTGATAACTTAAAAGGGCGATCAAAAATAATTTTTAAAAACGATCCGATTAAGCAGATCTGCCCTAAAAAAGTGAAAATAAGTGTAATAAACCACGCTTTTTTATAGATCGTGACGGTTTAAGCTTATAAATGTGCCGCTATTTTTGTTTTATTAGCCATAAAGTAGGCGATTGTGGATAACCTTTTTTAATTAGTCTTATTATTTTTCAAGTTCAGCGAGGAGTTTTGCTGGTGGATCGATTAAAAACGAGGGCGTTGGCTTTGATAGTACCGGTTACTTTTGCTTATAAATTCATAAACTGTAGTTAAAACGATCTACTTAAGGATACTTTTTAGCGGTATATTGGTACTTTTTTAAGCTATGTAGAGCGCCAATTACGCGCTTAACGTGGTGTGTTTTATACTGTGAGAGATTAAACTGGTGAGTTGTATACGATAAAATCAGGCGCGTTTTTATTTAATTTTAACCCCATTTTAGCTTTTTAAATTTTTATACCGGGCATAAAAAAGGGCACTAATGTGCCCTAAAGTGAGTGTTATTTTATGCTGCTTTAGCGAGTTATTTACCAATACAGAACGAGCTAAATATTTTGCCTAGTAGGTCGTCTGAGGTAAATTCACCGGTTATTTCGTTTAAGTACTGCTGCGTTAGGCGTAGCTCTTCGGCTAATATTTCGCCGGCGACGTGCATTTCTAACTGCGTTTTACCAGTATCTAAGTGATAGGCCGCATGTTCAAGTGCATCTAAATGGCGGCGACGCGCCATAAATCCACCTTCTGTTGCGCCCTGAAAGCCAATACAAGCTTTTAAGTGGTCGCGTACAAGCTCAATACCTTGCGCATTTTTAGCGCTTAAACTAATTACTGGGTATTGTTGGTTTTCATCTATACCTACTGCATCGCCCGATAAATCGGCTTTATTTCTGATAACGGTAACCCCCATTCCTTGCGGTAACTTTGCCATAAACTCAGGCCAAATTGCGTGTGGGTCGGTGTCGGTGGTGTCGGTGCCATCAAGCATAAACAACACGCGATCAGCTTGATTTATTTCATCCCACGCGCGCTCTATTCCTATTTGTTCAACGCGGTCTGGGCTTTCACGTAGGCCTGCGGTATCGATAATATGCAGTGGCATACCATCAATATGAATGTGCTCACGTAGTACGTCGCGAGTAGTACCGGCTATTTCGGTTACTATGGCGGCTTCGCGGCCTGCTAGGGCATTAAGTAGGCTTGATTTACCCGCATTAGGGCGCCCTGCGATAACAACGCGCATACCTTCGCGCATAATACTGCCTTGCTTAGCTTGGCTCGTTACTGTGTGTAATTGACTGATAATGGCATCTAAATCGCCCGACACTTTGCCATCGGATAAAAAGTCAATTTCCTCATCAGGGAAGTCAATGGCTGCCTCTACATACATACGTAAATGAATAACTTTTTCTACTAGGGTTTCAATGTGTTTAGAAAACTCACCTTGTAGCGACTGTAGGGCGCTTTTAGCTGCTTGCTCTGAGGTTGCATTAATTAAATCGCTAATAGCCTCTGCTTGGGTTAAATCAAGCTTGTCGTTCATAAAGGCGCGCTCAGAAAACTCACCAGGCTTAGCTAAGCGAACGCCTTCTATTTGGCTAATTTCTTTTAATAGCATGTCGAGTACAACTGGGCCGCCGTGACCTTGCAGTTCAAGTACGTCTTCGCCGGTAAATGAGTTTGGGCCTGCAAAATAAATAGCGATGCCTTGGTCGAGTTGCTCGCCGCTTAAACTTTTAAAAGGAACGTAGTCGGCATAGCGAAGCTTAGGTACTTTACCTATTATTTTTTCGGCCACGCTTTTAGCAAGGCTGCCAGAAACCCGAATTATACCTACGCCACCACGCCCAGGGGCGGTCGCTTGTGCTGCAATTGTGTCTTGATTGATCATGCTATTTATTTGCCAACGAGAGTAACTTT
Organism: Pseudoalteromonas sp. GABNS16E; assembly: GCF_028598715.1. Lineage (NCBI taxonomy): Bacteria > Pseudomonadati > Pseudomonadota > Gammaproteobacteria > Alteromonadales > Pseudoalteromonadaceae > Pseudoalteromonas > Pseudoalteromonas sp. GABNS16E. The sequence goes on along the minus strand of NZ_JAQREZ010000028.1, from coordinate 38,066 downwards.
AATGGCGCTATTGTAACCTATGCATTTATTGGTAGCGAATAGCTGTGGTAAAAAATAGGCAATAAAAAAGGCGACCTAAGTCGCCTTTATATGAGTAGCCGTTAAGCTAGCCTCTTACTTTTATACCTTGCTTTTCCATGCCACGGTAGATGATAAGCATCTGGACAATAGAAATAAGGTTAGACACTAACCAGTAAAGTACTAAACCAGATGGGAACCATAAGAAGAATACAGAGAAGATAACTGGCATAAAGGTCATCATTTTTTGCTGCATTGGATCGGTAACCGTCATTGGTTGTAGTTTTTGCGTCACAAACATACTTGCACCAAATAATATTGGTAATACGTAGTATGGGTCTTTTGTAGAAAGGTCAGTTAGCCAAAGAATGAACTCTGCATGGCGCAGCTCTGTTGATTCTAAGAATACGTAAAATAGTGCTAAGAAAATTGGCATTTGTAGCAAAATAGGGAAACAGCCACCCATAGGGTTAACTTTTTCTTTTTTGTACATTTCCATAGTAGCTTGGCCGAACTTTTGACGGTCATCACCATATTTTTCTTTTAGTGCAGCCATTTTAGGCTGAAGGGCGCGCATTTTTGCCATTGACGTGTATTGCGCTTTAGTAAGCGGGTACATTAACGATTTAACGATAATAGTGATGGCAATAATAGCGACACCCCAGTTACCTAAAATACTGTGTAGCCATTTAAGAAGTACAAATAAAGGTTGCGAAATAAACCATAACCAACCGTAATCTACAGTCAGGTCTAAATCTGGGTGAATCGCTTCAAGAATATCTGACTCTTTAGGACCCATGTAGTAAGTCGCATTAAGAGTTTGCTCGCTGCCGGCTTGTACATTTATAGGCGCTGCTTTTGTACCAATAATAGCGGCATTACTTTTAGTAATTAAGCTGTAAAGCGTGTGTGTTTCGTCTTGCTTAGGCACCCATGCACTTACAAAGTAATGCTGAATAAATGCAACGTAACCGCCTTGGGTGTTTTTATTTAGGTTTTTGTCAGCCATATCAGAAAAGCTGTATTTTTCGTACGACTCTTCATCAGTACCGTAAGCTGCACCTAAATAGTTTTGATCTACTAAGCTGCCTTTTTCTTGTACGGTACGCTTAATTTGCGTGTATAGCTGTACTTGCACTGGCGCACTTGTAGCATTATTTACTGTGTACTCAAGGCCTACATCGTATTGACCTTTTTTAAATACGTATGTTTTAGTGAAGCTAACGCCATTACTATCAACATAGGTAAGTGGTACACGTAGCTCATCACCGCTTAGCGTGTAGGCTTTTTGCGTTGCTTGGTAAGTAGGGCGACCATTCGCTGATGCGTCTGGGCCATTTAAACCAATTAAACCACTTTGTGAGAAGTATTGATTGCCATCAAACTCGCCTAGAAGCATAAATGGTGTTTCTTCACCTTTTACTTCTTCGTATTGGAGTAAGTCTGCTTCAACAATGTCACCGCCTTTGGTGTCTATTTTTACTTTGAAAACGTCAGTCGTAATGTCAATAACTGAACGCTTAGCAGCGGTAGCCGAAGCAGGTAAACCTGAATCTGACGATGACGGTATATAATCATCTGACTCTGGTGACGTTGTGTTTAGTGTTTGTGTGGTGGCACTAGGATCGGCTTTAGGTGTGTTGTAGTCATTATTCCATTCTTGAAATAATAAAAACGACACTAACATTAAACCGATTAATAAAAACGTGCGTTGCGATTCCATAACAGCTCTTATTTCTCGTGTTGGTGGTTAATACGGGTTAATTTTTCAGGAACGGGGTCTTCTCCGCCTGAATGTAAAGGATGGCATTTTAATATGCGTTTAAGTGCTAACCAACTCCCTTTTACAAATCCATGCAAATTAATTGCTTGAATAGCGTAATGAGAGCAGCTTGGATTAAAACGACAATGCGGGCCTAGTAGTGGGCTTATCCACATTTGATAACCGCGGATAAATAACACTAAACAACGCTTTGGAATAGCAACAAGTGGTTTAAGTAACCTCATGGTGTTTATACCCCTGCGTATATTTAGTGAATAGATACCATGTATTTAAAGGCTCAATTAGAGATTTTAAACGCATGATTAAAAGGTGAGCTAAAGATACCCTAATTAACCCTGCAATTCTATTGCTATCGGGTTTGTTTATTAGATTTAGCTGATTTGTTTGGGCGTTTTTTAAAAGGTGGTGGTTTAGGTGCACCAGGTTTGCAGCGTTCATTTATTTTACGCCACAGCTTTGTAAGTTGTTTGGTTATTTCTTCGTTAGACTGCTCATCAATACCACTTTTTACCATAAGCACAATATCGATATTATCGATGGTGTGTTGATTTAAACGAAAACTTTCGCGAGCGAGTCGTTTAATACGGTTACGTTGGCATGCCTTTTTTACACGTTTTTTAGCAACAGTGAGCCCTAACCTAGGTTTATCTTGGTCATTAGGTTTAGCTAAAAGAGTAAATAAAGGAGTTGCAGCCCGAGCGGGTTCGTTAAATATGCGAGAGTAATGCGAGGGAGTTAACAGACGTAACTCCCTGCCAAAGCTAAAGTCTTCCACTTATATATTAAGCAGAAAGAACTTTGCGGCCTTTAGCGCGGCGACGTGCTAATACTTTACGGCCATTTACAGTTGCCATGCGAGCACGGAAGCCGTGTGCACGTTTGCGTTTTAAAACGCTAGGTTGAAAAGTTCTTTTCATAACAATCTCATCCGATCGGTTAAAGTTAAAACATCCTATGCAGGTCGCGATCCTGGCACAGGTGCCATTGCGAGCGCGAGATATTATAGATTAAGCACTTTAAAGTCAATCATAATTGCGCTGTAAACACCGTGTTTATTACATTTTTTGTACGCTGGCTTGATATTTATGGATTAATTTTAAAGCAAAATGGTCTGCTTTTACGCAAAAAGGCGAATTAATGGCCGAGACTGACTAAAAGAATGTGGATCGTAATAAAGTAGGGTGATCAACTAGGATCATCATAATTAAGAAGTTTTCCACAGCTGGTGTTTAAAAAGTGAATAAAAGCATGGGAAAACTCATTTAGATCGTAAAATTGGTTCGCGATCTCAGTGTGTTTTTGTTATGATCTGTTATCAGGCTTTAAAATAAAAGTCGCTATAAATCAGTCTGTTAAGATATTTATACACTGATATCAACAATTTTATAAAAATCAATCTTTTACTTGTGGATAAAGTGCCTTCATAATACCCGGTCTTGGGTCGGGTAGCTGGCCAATTGAACGCAATAAATGCATGATTTTTAATCATTATTGATGTGCGGGAATAAAAATTATACCTCTGGGAGTTTAACTGTGTATCTGTCGGTTTGGCAAAGTTGTTTATATGTATTGCAAGATGAGTTGCCTTCGCAACAATTCAGTATGTGGGTAAGACCACTACAAGCAGAAAGTACCGAAGATACCTTAACGATTTACGCACCTAATCGCTTTGTTCTTGATTGGGTAAGAGAAAAGTATTTAAACCGTATTAATGAGTTACTGGTAGAAATTTGTGGTGATGAAGCGCCCGAATTGCGTTTTGATGTAGGTAGTAAACCACTACTAAATACTCAAGCGGCGGCGCCAAGTGTTGAAGCCCCTGCATCACCTAGTTCACAGGCACCTGCTAAACAGCAACCTGTAGAACAAAAAGCAGCAGTAGAGCCTGCGCCTAAATCAGGCTATAAATCTAATATAAAAGATAACTATACCTTTGACAGCTTTGTTGAGGGTAAATCTAACCAGCTAGCAAAAGCGGCTGCAACACAAGTTGCAGATAACCCTGGCTCTGCCTTTAACCCGGTATTTATTTACGGTGGCACAGGCTTAGGTAAAACTCACTTATTACATGCAGTAGGTAATGGCATTATGGCTAACAAGCCCGATGCTAAAATTGTTTACATGCATTCTGAGCGTTTTGTGCAAGACATGGTAAAAGCACTACAAAATAACGCCATTGAAGAATTTAAACGTTATTACCGTAGTGTTGATGCGCTAATGATTGATGATATTCAATTTTTCGCTAATAAAGAGCGCTCACAAGAAGAATTTTTTCATACCTTTAATGCATTATTAGAAGGTAATCAGCAAATTATTTTAACCTCTGACCGCTACCCAAAAGAAATTGAGGGCGTAGAAGACAGGCTTAAATCACGATTTGGTTGGGGTTTAACAATTGCTATAGAGCCGCCAGAACTTGAAACGCGCGTTGCCATTTTGATGAAAAAAGCGCAGCAGAGTAAAATTAATTTACCGCACGAAGTCGCTTTTTTTATCGCTAAAAAATTACGCTCAAACGTACGTGAATTAGAAGGCGCGCTTAACCGTGTAATAGCTAATGCTAATTTTACCGGACGCCCAATTTCTATCGACTTTGTAAAAGAAGCGCTGCGCGATTTATTGGCACTACAAGATAAGCTTGTCACTATAGACAACATACAGCGCACTGTGGCTGAGTATTACAGAATACGTGTGTCAGATCTGTTATCTAAGCGCCGTAGCCGCTCTATCGCGAGGCCGCGTCAGGTAGCTATGGCATTATCAAAAGAATTAACTAATCACAGCTTACCTGAGATTGGTGACGCATTTGGTGGACGTGACCACACCACGGTATTACATGCGTGTAGAAAGGTTAAATCACTTCGTGATGAAAGCCACGAAATAAAAGAAGATTATCAAAATTTAATAAGAACGTTGTCATCTTAGGGCTGACTTTATTATGCAAATAACCATTTCAAGAGAACAATTTTTAAAGCCATTAGTGCAAGTATCGGGTGCGATTGAACGTAAACATACGTTACCTATATTATCTAATGTATTGTTAGTGGTAGAAAACGGGCAACTTTCAATGACAGGCACAGACCTTGAAATTGAACTAGTTGCAGGTGTTTTTGTTGGTGATGATATTGCCGATACAAAGTTAACACTACCTGCTAAAAAATTACTCGATATTTGTAAAAGCCTGCCTGATGGTTCTGAGCTTACATTGAGCTTACAAGAGCACCAACTGCTTTTAACCAGTGGTAAAAGCCGCTTTTCACTTACTACACTTGCCGCGGAAGACTTTCCTAATTTAGAGCAGTGGGATGGCGAGGTTGAATTTCAGCTAACGCGTTTAGAGTTGCGTAAGTTACTTGAAAGCACACATTTTTCAATGGCTAACCAAGACGTTCGCTATTACTTAAATGGCATGTCGTTTGAAGTAGATAATACCGACATTAAAACAGTGGCCACCGATGGCCACCGTTTGGCAATAGCGCAAAAAGAATTAGGCCAATCGTTAAATACGCAGCGCCAATTAATAATACCGCGCAAAGGTGTGCAAGAAATTATGCGCCTTATGGTTGCCGATGAAGAATTAGTTACTATTCAATTTGGCGCTAACCATATTCGTATTATCGATGTGGAATTTACTTTTACCAGTAAGTTAGTGGATGGCCGCTTCCCTGATTACCGCCGCGTATTACCGCGTGGTGGAGATAAAGTAATTACCGCTAACCGTGAATGGTTACGTAATGCATTTCAACGTGTGTCTATTTTATCTAACGAAAAATTTAGAGGTGTGCGTTTAAACCTTGCCAATGGCTTACTTAAAATTACGGCTAATAACCCTGAGCAAGAAGAGGCTGAGGAAATAGTAGAAGTAATGTATGAGGGTGATGAGCTAGAAATTGGTTTTAATGTATCGTATGTATTAGATGTACTAAATACATTAAAAACAGAAGATGTACTATTTACATTAGCAGATTCAAACAGCAGTGCACTTATTGAAGGTGCGGGCGATGAAGAAGCAATGTACGTGGTTATGCCTATGCGATTATAAGATACCCATTATAAATGAGTTTAAGTCACTTGAGCCTCAAGTATTTTCGTAATATTGAGGCACTGACGCTAGAACCAGTCAACGGCGTTAATATAATTTATGGTGAAAACGGCAGCGGAAAAACCAGCCTTTTAGAGGCTATTTATTACCTTTCTCACGGCAAATCTTTTCGAACACCTAAACATAAAAGTATTATTCAACATCAGCAAGATCAGTTTGTAATACATGGCCGCAAAGCGCTACACGACTTGTCTATTCCTATTGGGATTAGTAAAACCCAAAGTGGTGAAACTAATTTAAAAATACAAGGCAAAGCCAGTAGAAAAATCTCTGAACTTGCGCAGTTAATGCCTGTGCAAATTATTACACCCGAAAGCTATTCATTGTTTTTTGGGGGCCCAAAAGAGCGACGTAAGTTTTTAGATTTGGGTTTGTTCCACGTGGAACATGAGTTTTTTTATTTATGGCAATCGTTTAATAAAGTGCTAAAACAGCGCAATGCATTATTAAAAAGTAAGCCAAAGAATTATTTTGACCAAATTAGGTTTTGGGACAAAGAATTTGTTAGACTGGCAGAACAAATAAATAAATTAAGAATGGCGTATATAAGTAGGTTTAAGCAGCAGTTTTTTGATAAAATGTGTGCAGAATTAACGCTTATACGCGATTTAGAAATCAACTTTAATGCAGGCTGGAAAGACAGTGAGTCTTTGAGTGATGCATTAGAGCAAAACTTTGAGCGAGACGCTCGCCAAGGTTTTACAAGTAAAGGCCCTCATAAGGCCGATTTTAGTTTTAGTGTCGCTGGCAACAGCGTAGAGAATACGTTTTCACGCGGTCAATTGAAGTTATTGCTTTATGCGTTAAAAGTAACGCAAAATAGTTTAATTGAGTCAGAGACAGATAAGCAATCTATATTGCTAATAGATGATCTACCTTCAGAGTTAGGCGAAGATACAAAAGAGAAAGTGGGACAATTATTGGCTCATTGCAGTTCTCAAATTTTTATTTCTTCAATTTTGTCTGAAAGTATTTCTGCTGTGGTGGAACCCATGCAACGAGAACTACAAATGTTCCACGTGAAACATGGCAACCTAATAACAAGATAAGTGGGATTAACCATGTCTGAGAATTATGATTCGTCGAGTATTAAAGTACTTAAAGGATTAGACGCAGTAAGAAAGCGTCCTGGAATGTATATAGGGGACACCGATGATGGCACAGGCTTACACCACATGGTGTTTGAGGTCGTTGATAACTCTATCGATGAAGCCTTAGCAGGTCATTGTGATGATATTTATGTAACGATTCACTTAGACGGTTCAGTCTCTGTAAGAGATAACGGTCGTGGTATCCCAACTTCTATCCATGAAGAAGAAGGTGTGTCTGCTGCCGAGGTTATCATGACGGTACTTCATGCCGGTGGTAAGTTTGATGATAACTCGTATAAAGTATCAGGTGGCTTACACGGTGTTGGTGTATCGGTAGTAAATGCATTATCAGAAAAACTAACCCTTACTATTCGTCGTGAAGGCAAATTGCACGAGCAAACTTACAGCATGGGCGTACCTAACGCTCCATTAACTGTTATTGGAGATGCTGACACTACGGGTACTGAACTGCGTTTTTGGCCAAGTGGCGAAACATTTACAAACCTTGATTTTCATTATGATATTTTAGCTAAGCGTTTACGCGAGCTATCGTTTTTGAACTCTGGTGTAAGCATCATCTTATCTGATGAACGCGAAGAAAATAAAACCGACCACTTTAAATATGATGGCGGTATTCAAGCGTTTGTTGAATACTTAAACCGCAATAAAACACCAGTACATAAAGGTGTATTCCACTTTACTCACGAGCGTGAAGAAGATGGTATTAGCGTTGAAGTTTCAATGCAGTGGAACGATGGCTTCCAAGAAAACATTTACTGTTTTACTAATAACATTCCACAACGTGATGGTGGTACTCACTTAGCCGGTTTTAGATCTGCGCTAACACGTACACTTAATAACTACATGGAAAAAGAAGGCTTTAACAAAAAAGCTAAAACAACCAGTAATGCAACGGGCGATGATGCGCGTGAAGGCTTAACAGCGGTTGTAAGTGTTAAAGTACCTGATCCTAAGTTCTCATCACAAACTAAAGACAAGCTAGTATCAAGCGAAGTTAAATCTGCGGTTGAGCAAGCAATGGCTGAAAAGTTTTCTGATTTCTTATTAGAAAACCCAATGGATGCCAAAATTGTTGTTGGTAAAATTATTGATGCAGCACGAGCACGTGAAGCGGCGCGTAAAGCCCGTGAAATGACTCGTCGTAAAGGCGCTATGGATTTAGCAGGTTTACCAGGTAAATTAGCTGACTGCCAAGAAAAAGACCCATCATTATCTGAACTATACATAGTGGAGGGTGACTCAGCTGGCGGTTCAGCCAAGCAGGGTCGTAATCGTAAAAACCAAGCAATTTTACCACTTAAAGGTAAAATCTTGAACGTAGAGAAAGCACGCTTTGATAAGATGCTTTCTTCACAAGAAGTAGCGACGCTAATAACAGCCCTAGGTTGTGGTATTGGCCGTGATGAATATGACCCAGAAAAACTACGTTACCACAGCATCATTATCATGACCGATGCGGACGTGGATGGTTCTCACATTCGTACATTGCTACTAACATTCTTCTATCGCCAAATGCCAGAAATTGTTGAGCGTGGTTATATTTACATTGCACAACCACCACTTTATAAAGTGAAAAAAGGTAAGCAAGAGCGTTATATTAAAGACGATCCTGCACTTGTAGAGTACCTAACATCACTTGCACTAAATAATGCAGCGCTTTACACAAGCGAAGATGCAAGTGCAATTGAAGGTGAAGCGCTTGAGCAAATAGTACAAGATTACCAAAACACAGTTAAAGTCATTGAGCGCTTAAAACGTAAATACCCTAACACGGTAATGGAACGTTTGATTTACCAAAGCGAGTTAAAAGTAGAAGACTTATCTAACGAAGCTAAAGTAATTGAGTGGACGAAAGAGCTAGTTGACGACTTAGTTGAACGTGATGAAGATGCGACAATTTTCCACGCTGGAACAGAGCATGATGCAGAGCGCAACTTGTACTTCCCGGTTGTGAATATTCGTCAGCATGGTGTGGATAAAGCACACGTATTACATTACGACTTTATTGCCTCACGTGACTACCAACGCATTGCTGTGACTGGCACGAAGATCGCAAACATCTTAAAAGAAGGCGCATATGTTCAACGTGGTGAGAAAACAAAACCTGTTGATAACTTTGTGGATGCTTTAGAATGGTTGATCGCAGAATCTAAGCGCGGGATCTACATTCAGCGCTATAAAGGATTAGGCGAAATGAACCCTAGCCAACTGTGGGAAACCACAATGGATCCTTCAGCTCGTCGTATGTTACAAGTAACAATTGAAGATGCTGTAGCGGCAGATCAATTGTTTGCAACATTAATGGGCGATCAAGTTGAGCCACGTCGTGAGTTTATAGAAACCAACGCACTTCGCGTAGTTAACTTAGACGTGTAAAAAATTATACTTACATCTTAAAAGGAGCCTAATGGCTCCTTTTTTATTTTAACAACCGCACAAACTGCTTAAAACCTGCGTGTGCACAAGGTATACTGAGGGTAATTTTCACGCTACTTTCAGATAGTAAAAAGCCAAATATGCAAAAATATGACGTTAAAACCTTTCAAGGTTTGATCCTGGCTTTACAGGATTATTGGGCACAGCAAGGCTGTGTCATTATTCAACCACTTGATATGGAAGTGGGCGCAGGGACATTTCACCCGCAAACATTCTTAAAATCTATTGGCCCTGAGCCAATGTCGAGCGCATACGTACAACCGTGTCGCCGTCCTACCGATGGCCGCTACGGCGAAAACCCTAATCGCTTACAACATTACTACCAATTTCAGGTAGTTTTAAAGCCATCACCAGATAACATTCAAGAGCTTTACCTAGGCTCACTAGAAGCGATGGGAATTGATACCCTAACGCACGAAGTACGCTTTGTAGAAGATAACTGGGAATCGCCAACACTAGGCGCATGGGGCTTAGGTTGGGAGATTTGGCTAAACGGTATGGAAGTAACGCAGTTTACTTACTTTCAGCAAGTAGGGGGCTTAGAGTGCTCTCCTGTAACCGGTGAAATTACCTACGGCCTAGAGCGTTTAGCAATGTACATTCAAGGCGTAGACAGTATTTACGACCTAGTATGGGCAGACGGTCCATTAGGGCGTGTAACTTACGGCGATGTATTCCATCAAAATGAAGTAGAACAATCTACTTACAACTTTGAACACGCAAATGTAGATGATTTATTTGCCCAGTTTGATAAGTGTGAAGCTGAGAGCCAAAAGCTAATTGAAGCAAATTTACCACTACCTGCTTACGAGCAAGTAATGAAAGCATCGCACGCGTTTAACTTACTCGATGCGCGCCACGCAATCTCAGTAACCGAACGTCAGCGTTATATTTTACGCGTTAGAGCGTTATCAAAAGCGTGTGCACAAAGTTATTACGATGCACGTGAAGCGCTTGGTTTCCCGCTGTGTAAGGATAAGTAAGCATGTCAGCACAAAATTTATTAGTAGAAATTGGCACCGAAGAGCTGCCACCAAAAGCACTGCGCAAATTAGCAGAAGCCTTTGCCGCAAACTTAACTGCAGAGCTTGAAACACTAGAGCTTGGGCATGAAGGCGTAAGCTGGTATGCATCACCTCGTCGTTTAGGTTTACAAGTAAAAGCGCTTGAAGCAAAGCAGCAAGATAAAGAAGTAGAAAAGCGTGGCCCTGCAACTAAAGCAGCGTTCGATAGCGAAGGTAACCCAACTAAAGCAGCAATGGGTTGGGCACGTGGTTGTGGTATTGACGTAAGTGAAGCACAAACTCTTGAGACCGACAAAGGCGCTTGGCTTTTACATATTGCTAAAGTAGCAGGACAAGAAACCAAAACGCTCATGAGCGATGCCATTGCAAAGTCGTTAGCAAAGCTGCCAATACCTAAGCCAATGCGTTGGGGCGCGAATAAAACACAATTTATTCGCCCAGTTCATACCGTAACTATTTTATTTGGTGATGAACTTATTGAAGGCGAAATTTTAGGTAAGCAAGTAACTAATCAGTTACAAGGCCACCGTTTTCATCATCCAGAAAAAATCACCATTAACCATGCAGATGACGTGTTCGACGTATTAAAATCAGCCTACGTTATTGCTGATTACGAACAACGTAAAGCGCAAATCCGTGCACAAATAGAAGAAGCGGCAAGCGCAGTGAATGCGGTTGTTGCAATGGATGAAGATTTACTAGAAGAAGTTACTTCACTGGTAGAGTGGCCAGTAACGTTAACGGCAACATTTGAAGAAGCATTTTTAGATGTACCTGCCGAAGCACTAATTTACACCATGAAGGACGATCAAAAATACTTCCCGCTATTAGATCAAAACGGCAAGCTTTTAAATAAGTTTTTGTTTGTATCTAACATCGAAAGTAAAGATCCAAGTGTGGTTATATCTGGTAACGAAAAAGTAGTGCGCCCACGTTTAGCCGATGCGCAGTTCTTCTTTGAAACAGATAAAAAGAAAACCCTAGAAAGCCGCCTAGAATCACTTGATACTGTTTTATTCCAAAAGCAGTTAGGTACGCTTAAAGATAAATCTGTACGTATTAGCGAACTTGCCGGCTACATTGCAGAGCAACTAGGTGCCGACAAAGACCTTGCAAAACGTGCTGGCCTATTAAGTAAAACAGACTTAATGACCGAAATGGTAATGGAATTTACCGACGTACAAGGTGTAATGGGTATGCACTATGCACGCTTTGATGGCGAAGCAGAAGATGTAGCTATTGCACAAAACGAGCAATACATGCCGCGTTTTGCAGGTGACAATTTACCTACAAATCTAATCAGCTGTGCAGTAGCAATTGCAGATAAGTTTGATACGCTGGTGGGTATTTTTGGTATAGGCCAAGCACCAAAAGGTGACAAAGACCCATTTGCACTTCGTCGTGCTGCCATTGGTGCACTGCGTATCATGGTAGAAAAAGAGCTACCGCTTGATATTTTAGACCTAGTAGCAAAAGCACAAACACTGTTTGGCGAAAAGCTTACTAACCTAAATGTATCAACCGACGTATTTGACTTTATGCTAGGGCGCTTCCGCGCATGGTATCAAGACGAAGGCATTGAAGTAGATGTTATTCAAGCAGTACTGGCACGTCGTCCTACTAAACCTACTGACTTTGACCGTCGTGTTAAAGCAGTAAGCCACTTCCGTACGTTAGACGCCGCAGAAGCGCTTGCAGCAGCGAATAAGCGTGTAGGTAACATACTAGCTAAAAATAACATTACCACCGAAGGTGATGTTGATGAGAGCCTATTAAGCGACGACGCTGAAAAAGTATTAGCATCACAAGTAGCAAAATTTGCAACTGAGCTTGCACCACTTTACGCTGATGGAAACTACCAAGAGGCATTAAGCCAATTGGCTGGTATTCGCCAAAGTGTTGATAACTTTTTTGACAACGTCATGGTTATGGCCGACGATGAAGCTGTAAAGCAAAATCGCCTCGCACTATTAAGCCAGTTAAGCCGCTTATTTTTAGATATTGCAGATATATCTGTACTACAAAAATAACACCACTTAAGCCAATAAAAAGCCAGCGTATTGCTGGCTTTTTAGTTTTAACAGAACGAAGGAAACCCATTAATGATGCCAATGAAACGAATTTTAACGCTTGCCATTGCCGGCTTACTCACAGCGTGTACTAGCCAAGTGTCTATTAACGACGTACTGCCACAGCAAGAGCTGGATAAAACAGTTTACCTAAGAGGCGATTTTACGCTTTGGGATGCAGAGCCTCAGTACCAGTTTATGCCTGTGGGCGGCGCGCTTTACCAAGCAGAAGTTAAATTTAGCACCCCAGGTAAAGTGTACGAATTTAAAATAGCCGATGCCGACTTTAGTGAAGGCTATAACTGCGGCTATAGCGACTCACAACCTGCAGGGCAAAAACTAACGCTCGGCCAACCCGTACTTGCAGACTGTAATACTATTTATAATTACTTCAGTTACTCGCCTGCAATAAAAGGTACATACATAGTCAGCATTGATTACAGTGATTATGATGAGCCGAAAGTGACGATTACTAAGAAATAGCTGCTAGTTTGGAGCTGTCAGCTTTTAGTTGCCCGAGTGGGCTTATAGATTTGCGACAAGGACGTTAATATGAAATTGAGCCTTTGGATTAAGGGGTAGTACATTGGATAATTATATAGAGTACTGCTATCTAGAAAATGATAAGCCCAGGTTTGAACGAAGTAAGTTAACTGAATCAGACTCAAATGAGTGCTTAAAAAAATATAGAGTATTCTCAAGAAAACTTGAGATAGAAAATTTATTTGATGTTTTGATAGAGGAAGTTAAAACATTCAAATCATTGCTTACTATGGCTCAGCTCTCACAAGAGTTTTCACGTTTCTCTGAGGTACATGCTTATATAGAAAATCAAAAAGCCCGTACTAAATTAAATATCTCCTATCTAAACATTTTGAATACTGGAAAATTAGTTTTAGATCGGTTGTACATTGAACGTGATAAGTTTTCGATAATTAATGATATTGATCAATCATTATTACCTGAATTATTGATAGAAAAGGAGAAGATCTTTAAAGAGAATCAGTATTATGTTCTATGCTGTAATTTGAGAAATTTATGCCAACATAAAATGTTACCCGTAAATAGGCTAACTTTAAAATATCCATCTATAAGTAAACATGGAAATGGAGTAATAACAAAATTTCAGATTCCACTCGTATTATCGGTAATGGAAGAGAAAGAAAGGATAAAGTTGTTAAAGGGGTTAAACTCTGCATTTAAAGATGAGCTCTTAAATTCTGATTTAGTTGACCTCAACAGAGCGATAGATGGTTATTTTGAAGGGATTTTTGATTTAATGATTAAACTACGCACTTTGGTGGATAAGTCAGTAACTGAGGCTGAAGACTATTTTAGTAAGTTACTTGATCAAAATATAGACTTAAACATGAATCGACTCTTGGGCCCACCAGCATTAGTAGTTAACAATGAAAAGAAATTTCACTTGGATTTTGAGTGGTTCCGAGTGGCTCATTATTTAGAAGAGAAAAATAATTCTCACTTCAAAAGCAGTAATTTAATTAGAACGCAGTATTTGAGCAATGAACCTTAAAGCCCTTTCTTCACCACATACCTATACGGTGCTTCATCGGCATCTTTAGCCACCAGTGTGTGATCCATAAATGTACAAAAACTTGGAATATCGCGAGTGGTTGATGGGTCATCCGCGGTAATTAATAACGTTTCACCGTCGTTCATCTTACGAATTGCAGCGCGTAACATCATTACAGGTTCTGGGCAGCGTAGGCCCATGGCGTCTAATTGGTGATCGGGATTATCAAAGCTCATAAAAAGTTACCTGTAAAAATAGTCGCGGCTTGGTTTGGTCGGGTAGTTTAGCGCAATTAATCTGTTTGGTTAACTGTTTTGCATATAACGGGTAAGCGTAATACAGTAAAAAATAATCTGGTTTAAATTTAATACACCCGATCACATTATTCATATCAGCAATAAGCTGGTGGCATAAAAAAAGGCGAACTAACTTGCGCTAGTTCGCCTTTTTAATCACCAAGATGGTTTACATGTTTAAGCTAATAATTAGTCTTGAACACGTTCAAATACAGTCGCGATGCCTTGGCCTAAACCAATACACATAGTTGCTAGACCATATTTTGCATTTTTGTCTTCCATTAAGTGTATAAGCGAGGTGCTAATACGCGAACCTGAACAACCTAGTGGGTGGCCAAGTGCGATTGCGCCGCCGTTTAAATTCACTTTTTCATCAACCACGTCTGCTAAACCTAAGTCTTTAAGTACAGGCAGTGATTGTGCTGCAAATGCTTCGTTAAGCTCTGCTACGTCAATGTCATCAATAGTAATACCAGCTTGTGCAAGTGCTTTTTTACTTGCTGGTACTGGGCCGTAACCCATGATTGATGGATCGCAACCGGCAACAGCCATTGCTTTAACGCGTGCACGAATTGGTAAGCCAAGCTCTTTTGCTTTCTCTTCGCTCATTACTAACATGGCTGATGCGCCATCAGAAAGTGCAGAAGATGTACCCGCAGTAACCGAGCCAGAGGCAGGGTTAAATACTGGGCGAAGCTGAGATAAACCTTCAACCGTTGTTTCAGGGCGAATTACTTCATCATCTTCAACTAAAATTAAAGAGCCATCAGCTGCGTGACCTTCCATTGCTAAAATTTCGCGGCGGAAACGGCCTTCAACTGTTGCAGCATGTGCACGTTGATGTGAGCGGTATGCAAATTCGTCTTGCTGCTGGCGGCTAATTCCGTGAATAGTAGCAAGGTATTCTGCAGTTAAACCCATAGAGCCAGATGCTTGTGCAATTGAAGTTGCTAAGCCTGGGTGAAAGTCGTTACCGTGAGTCATAGGTACGTGACCCATGTGCTCAACACCACCAATAAGGTAAGTGTCGCCAGCGCCTGTCATAATAGCGCGTGCTGCGTCATGCAATGCTTGCATTGACGAGCCACATAAACGGTTAACGGTTGTAGCTGGTACTGAATGTGGAATACCCGCAAGCAGTGATGCGTTACGTGCAACGTTAAAGCCTTGCTCTAATGTTTGCTGTACACAGCCCCAATAAATATCGTCAATTGATGCAGGGTCAACTGCTGGGTTGCGCTCTAATAACCCTTTCATAAGGTGAGCACTTAAATCTTCCGCACGCTTGTTTTTAAATACGCCGCCTTTTGAGCGACCCATTGGTGTGCGGATACAATCTACAATTACTGGATTATTCATGATATTAACCTTCCACCTTATAGAAAACACGACCTTCTTCGGCCCATTTGCGAGTTTGCTCTGATACTTGGTAAATCGCACCTAGGTGAGCATATTTGTCTGCTGCTGCAACAAAGTTAGCTAAACCTGTTTGATCTAAGTAACGGAACGCGCCGCCTCTAAATGGAGGGAAACCAACGCCGTATACAAGGGCCATATCAGCTTCTTGAGGAGAAGCAACAATGCCTTCTTGTAAACAAAGTAGTACTTCGTTGATCATTGGGATCATACAACGGTCGATAATTTCTTGTTTATCAAATTCTTTAGGTGCATCAGTAATTGGCGCTAGTAGCTCAACTGCTGTTGCATCGCTTGATTTTTTAAGACGACCACGACGGTCTGTTTCGTACTTGTAAAAACCTGCTTTGTTCTTTTGACCAAAACGTTTTTCGTTAGCAAAAACAGTCACCGGATCTTTTTCTGCGCGTGCCATACGCTCAGGGAATCCGTCAGCCATTACGCCAGTACAGTGATACGCCGTATCAATACCTACAACATCAAGCAGGTAAGCCGGGCCCATTGGCCAGCCAAATACGTTTTCCATTACTTTATCTACTTTTGCAAAGTTAGCGCCTTCAACAACTAATTTGCTAAAGCCTGCAAAGTAAGGGAATAAAACACGGTTTACAAAAAAGCCTGGGCAATCGTTTACAACAATGGGTGACTTGCCAAGTTTAAGAGCGTAATCAACAACTGCATTAATTGTTTTATCGGAGGTTTTTGCACCACGGATAATTTCTACTAATGGCATTTTTGGTACTGGGTTGAAAAAGTGCATACCACAGAAGTTTTCTGGCTTATCGAGTGCTTCTGCAAGTAAGTCTATACAAATAGTCGATGTGTTTGATGTAAGTACCGTGCCTTCTGGCATGTTCTTTTCAAGGTCAGCTAATACCGCTTGCTTAACTTTAGGGTTTTCTACAACCGCTTCAACAATAATGTTGGCGTTTTGTAGGTCTGCATCGTTAAGCGTTGGCTTAATTTTACTAAGCGTTGCCAGCATTTTTTCCATTGGCATATGGCCGCGTTTAACTTTTGCACCCAGTAGTTTAGATGCTTCACCCATACCTAAATCAAGCGCATCCTGTTGGATGTCTTTCATTATGATTGGTGTGCCTTTATAAGCTGACTGGTATGCAATACCGCCGCCCATAATACCAGCGCCTAATACAGCCGCTTGTTTAATTTCAACATCGCTGTGCTTAGCAAGCTTACGTGCTTTACCTTTAATAAACTGGTCATTTAAGAAAATACCGGTTTGTGCAGCTGCTTCGTTAGTGCGCGCAAGTTTTGCAAAGTTAGCATTTTCGATTGCCATTGCTTCATCGCGAGTACAGTTGGCCGCTGCTTTAATAGTGCGAACTGCCATAACCGGAGCAGGATAGTGGCCTTTGGTTTTACCCATTACCATACCTTCTGCCATTGCAAAGCTCATGCCTTGCTCAACACGGTTTAATTTAAGTGGCTGAAGTTTAACATCGCGCTTTGCCTGCCAATCTAGCTTGCCGGCAATTGCTAATTCAAGTGTTGCTAGGCTTGACTCTAAAAGTTTGTCAGCACTAACTACCGCGTCAAACGCACCTACTTTTAGGGCGTCAGCGGCACGGTTTTCTTTGCCTGAGGTGATCCAAAGCATGGCGTTATCTGCGCCAATAATGCGTGGTAAGCGCACTGTGCCACCAAAACCAGGCATTATACCTAGTTTAACTTCTGGTAAGCCCATTTTAGCGGTTTCGCTTGCAACGCGATAATCGGTAGCAAGTGCCCACTCACAGCCGCCGCCAAGTGCCAAGCCATTTATAGCGCTAAGAGTTGGGAATGGTAAGTCTTCGATTGCGTCAAAAACGTCGGTTGCGTTTTTGATCCACGTTACTAATTCTTCTTCTGGTTTAGTAAATGTTGGTAAAAATTCGAAGATATCTGCACCAATAATAAAGTGATCTTTATCACTGGTAAAAATCATGCCTTTGATATCAGAATTAGACGCTAATTCTTTTAATGCTGCTGCACAATCTGAAAGAGTTTGCTGAGATAGTGTGTTTACAGAACCTGCAACACAAAACTTAAACTCGGCGATGTTTTCCTTTAGGAAGCTAACTTCAAAGGAATCGCTTTTATATAACATTATTATTCTCCCTAGTTGACGAACTAAGACTGGTACGATGAGTTTGCATTTCGACCAGTGTGCTTGCTTTAAAATTAAAATGCAACGAAAAATTTAACTCGGTTACAAACGGTTGGTTAAAATATAGCTGGTTTGGTGCTAAGGTGTACTGGAATATGCTAAAGGTACTCATTAATTATTATGAGTGCGTAAATTAAATGTTGTTCATACTTTATTAAAGGCACTCTCATTATTGTTTTAGTGTCTCAAACTGGAAATTATTAACCCTGACAGGTCGTTAAACCTAAAGGATATTATGAAAAAAATTTTATTAAGCGCTGTGGCAGCTGCCTTTATTCTTCCTTTTAGTTCTGCCCAAGCGAGTATCGATAATGACGCGTTTTTAGATGCTGAAAAAAAAGTGCGCTATGGAAGCTACCAAGACTTTAAAGAAGCAATAAACGGGTTAGACCACCCGCTAAAGCCGTATGTCGAAAAAACATATTGGCAACGCCATCCCAATTTTAAATACCAAAGCGAAATAGAAGATTACCTAACCATTTATGAACATACCCCGCTTGAGTGGCCGGTACGCAAAGCGTGGTTAGAGTATCTTGAAAAAAACAATAAAAAAGCAGCTTATATAAAAAACTACCGAGAAACGTCTAACGCAGCGCTAACATGCACGTTTTTAGATTTTCAGCTTGATTTAGGGGCGCCAGAAAAAGCCATTTTTAATCAGGTTACCGATTTATGGACGGTGGGTAAGTCGCAACCGAATGAATGCGACCCGCTATTTTCGCTTTGGCGCAAAAAAGGCTATTTAAATAATGAACTTATATGGAAGCGCATAACGCTTGCAGCGCAGGGCGGTACGCAAAGTTTACTCCCTTATTTAAAAACGTTGTTACCTAAAAACGAGCGTTACTTAGCCGATTTATACTTAAAAGTACGCCGCGACCCTAGTGCGGCAGCAGGCTTGTATCGTTATAAAACTAAGTCAGCAAAAGAAGCGCAAATAGCCATTTATGGTGTTAAGCGTTTAATTTGGCGTGATAAAGAGCTGGCATTAAAGGCGTGGCAAAAAATTGAAGGCATGTTTGATTTTGCTGATGATGAAAAGGCGGAGGTATATTATACCTTTGCGCTGTCGTTAGCGTCGAGCGGCCATAGCCAGGCGAGCTTTTGGCTTAATAAAGTGCCTAAAGCGCGACAAGACAGAAAGCTAATTCAGTGGCAACTTGGTAATATGCTTAAAACCCAAGACTGGGAAGGCATAGCGGCTTTTTTTACAGGTAAAGACGATTTAAGTTTAGGCCAGCAATATTGGCTTGCTTATAGCTATGCTAAGCGAGGCGAGCAACAAAAAGCAGACGAAATTTGGACTAAAGTGGCCGCTAACCGCGATTACTATGGTTTTTTAGCGGCGGCACGATTAGGGCTGCCGGTTGATTTAAATAATCAGCCTTTGCAGGTTGATCAAAAACTAGTAGAGAAGGTGAAGAATGCGCCGGGCTTTAAACGTGCAAAAGCACTTTACGAACTCGAGCGTTTTACCTCTGCACGCCGAGAATGGAATTACTTAACGAACACCTCTACTGATGAAGAAAAACTAGCTGCCTCAAAGGTTGCAGCGCAAAACAATTGGCACGATAACGTTATTTTCACGTTAGCTAAAATTAAAGCATGGGATTATGTTGAACTGCGTTTTCCGTTTGCATTTCAAGATATATTTGAGCGCTACAGTAAACGCAGCAAAATAGACCCCGCGTGGAGTATTGCAATTGCACGGCGCGAAAGCTCGTTTGCACCAGATGCGCGTTCGCATGCAAATGCGCGTGGTTTAATGCAATTGCTCCCTAGTACGGCAGAATACGTTAACAAAGCAAGGGTATCGAGTACGCGTTTGTACCAACCTAAAACCAATATACGCTTAGGTACTAGTTACTTGCAGTACTTAAAAAAGAAAAACAAAGGGAATGAAATACTTGCTACGGCATCTTATAACGCAGGGTATCATCGTATTAAACGTTGGTTACCTGACGAAGCCATACCAGCAGAGCTATGGGTTGAGCTGATCCCGTATAGAGAAACGCGAGATTACGTAAAAAATGTGTTTGCTTATCGCCAGGTTTATCACACCCGGATGGGCCGAGAAGGAAACGTGCTCGCGCCGTTACTCAAAATGAAAATGGGCGGGTAAATTATGTAATACCAATTACCTAAAATATTTAGCCATTCTAGCGTGCTAAATAAAGGGCTAATAACGTAACACGATGGGTATAAGTATTAGGGGGATATTTACATGTTAAATATCCCCCTTTTTTGAGTGCTTTACGTTTAAGTGGTAGACTCAAAGCAAGTTAAATTTAACAGATGGATTAACAATGGATAAATTAGCCGTTTTATATGCAGAGCATATTGCCACATTACAACAACGTACGCGTACAATTTGTGACCGTGAAGGGCTCGAGGGTTTAGTTATTCACTCAGGCCAAGCTAAGCGCCAGTTTTTAGACGATATGTATTACCCATTTAAAGTTAATCCACACTTTAAAGCATGGCTTCCTGTTATTGATAATCCACATTGTTGGATTGTGGTAAATGGTAGCGATAAACCTAAGCTTATTTTTTACCGCCCAGTTGATTTTTGGCACAAAGTACCAGATGAGCCGCGTGATTTTTGGGCTGAGTACTTTGATATAGAATTATTGCTACAGCCTGATCAAGTTGAAAAACTATTACCTTACGATAAAGCTAAATACGCTTACATGGGCGAATACCTAGAGGTAGCGCAAGCGCTTGGCTTTAGTATTATGAACCCTGAGCCAGTACTTAACTATATTCATTATAACCGCGCTTATAAAACGCAGTACGAGCTTGAATGTTTACGCCAAGCCAACCGCATCGCGGTAGATGGACATAAAGCAGCACGCGATACGTTTTATAATGGTGGTAGCGAATTTGATATTCAGCAAGCGTACCTTATGGCTACACGCCAAAGCGAAAACGAAATGCCGTATGGCAACATAGTAGCGCTTAACGAAAACTGCGCTATTTTGCATTACACACATTTTGAGCCAAAAGCACCGCTTACTCATAATTCGTTTTTAATCGATGCTGGCGCAAACTTTAATGGGTATGCCGCAGATATAACCCGTACGTACGATTTTAAAAAGCAGGGCGAGTTTGCTGAACTAGTACAAACTATGACGGCAATACAAATTGAGCTAGGCAACGCATTAAAGCCTGGCATGTTATATGGCGATTTACACGTTGATTGCCATAACCGTATTGCGCAAATTCTTAGCGACTTCAATATTGTAAACTTACCTGCAACAGAAATTGTGGAACGTAAAATTACCTCAACATTTTTTCCTCATGGCTTGGGCCATCACCTTGGCTTACAAGTGCACGATATGGGCGGCTTTATGCGTGATGATAAAGGCACCCACCAGCCATCGCCAGAAGGGCACCCATTCTTACGTTGTACTCGTAAAATAGAGAAAAACCAAGTATTTACTATTGAGCCAGGGCTTTACTTTATAGACTCATTATTAGGTGATTTAGCGCAAACCGACAGTAAGCAGTTTATTAACTGGGAAAAAATCGAGTCATTAAAACCATACGGCGGTATTCGTATTGAAGACAATATTATTGTTCACGAAGACAGCCTAGAAAATATGACTCGTGATTTAGCGCTCGACTAAGCTAATAAAGACGAGCTCGCCAATACGCGCTAAAATACGCGAATGCAAAGGGGCCTTTTGGCCCCATTTTTAATTGAGCTTTAATTATGTCTGAATATAAATACCCCGCCGATGATGTGTTTCATCAAGAAGAAATTAAAAAAAGCACCTTTATAGTTCATATCGCGCATACGCCAGACCTACAGGCTGCTAAAGCATTTATTAAAAGCATTGAAGAAAAGTACCCAGATGCTCGTCATAATTGTTGGGCGCACGTAGCGGGTAACCCAGGCGGAAGCCATGTTTATGGTTTTTCTGATGATGGCGAGCCAAATGGTACCGCAGGAAAGCCCATGCTTAATGTGCTGGTGGGTTCTGGACTTGGCGAAATTACTGCGGTTGTCACCCGTTATTTTGGCGGTATAAAGCTGGGCACCGGTGGGTTAGTACGTGCCTATGGTGGGTCGCTTAATAATGCACTTTCGCAGCTAAAAACGGTGACTAAAGTACCGAGTATCGAGATTGTAGGCCAGAGTGAATACAGCATGCAGGGCGCAATAGAGCAATTGTTAAAAACCAATTATCAAGTACTTAATATAGAAAAACAATTTACTGCTAATATTGAATGGGTTATTACTATTGATAGCCGCCAAGCAAAACAGGCCATTAAAGATATTTTTGATTTAAGCCATGGCGCAGTTGAGTTAACTATCAAAGAGTAAGACAATAACTTACACACTTATATTTACTAATAATAAAAGCGATAAGCTACATGCAATTTCGTACCATCATAAAAATCCTTGGCCAACTTGTTGCGCTGTTTAGTATTACCATGGTGCCGCCTGCGGTGGTGTCTTTATTTTATAAAGATGGTGGTGGTGTGCCTTTTGTATTAGCGTTTATATTTAGTGTGGTTATTGGTTTAACAGCTTATTACCCAAACAGGCATGAAAACGGCGACTTAAAAGCACGCGAAGGCTTTTTAATTGTTGTACTGTTTTGGCTGGTACTAGGGGCGTTTGCATCGTTACCGCTGATTTTTTTACAAGAACCTAATTTGTCTATGGCCGATGCGGTGTTTGAGGCCTTTTCTGGCCTTACAACCACTGGGGCCACTGTACTTACCGGAATTGAATACCTGCCTAAGTCTGTTTTGTTTTATCGCCAGCAATTACAGTGGTTTGGCGGTATGGGTATCATTGTACTTGCTGTTGCTATTCTGCCCATGCTTGGGGTCGGTGGCATGCAGTTATACCGAGCTGAGATCCCAGGCCCAGTAAAAGATTCAAAAATGACCCCCCGCATTGCCGATACCGCAAAGCACCTTTGGTACATTTATGTGTCGTTAACGGTAACCTGTATGTTGGCGTATTGGGCGGCAGGTATGGAGTGGTTTGATGCTATATGCCATGCGTTTTCTACAGTGGCGATTGGCGGTTTTTCTACTTACGATGCCTCAATAGGGCACTTTGATAGCCCTGTCATTAACTTTATATGTGTTTTCTTTTTAATTATTGCTGCGGTTAACTTTTCACTGCATTACGCGGCGGTAGCGAGTCGTAATATTCAGGTATACATTCGTGACCCTGAATTTAAAGTTTTTTTACTGATACAGTTAGCGCTGGTGGTGATTTGTTTTACGGTGCTCTCATCTAACGAAATATTTGCCGATGGCGATGAAACCCTCGATCAGGCCTTATTTCAGGCGGTGTCTATGAGTACCACAGCCGGTTTTGCCACCGATAACTTTTCTACTTGGCCGCTGTTTTTACCTATATTGCTTATTTTTTCGAGCTTTATAGGTGGCTGTGCAGGTTCAACCGGTGGCGGTATGAAAGTTGTACGCGTGTTTTTACTTTACCTACAAGGCATACGTGAGCTTAACCGCTTAGTGCACCCACGTGCTATATACTCTATTAAGCTTGGTCGTAAAGCCCTGCCCGATAAAGTAGTTGAAGCGGTTTGGGGGTTTTTCTCAGCGTACGCATTGGTGTTTATTATTATAATGCTGGCACTAATGGGAACCGGCATGGACAACATTACCGCGTTCTCTGCTACGGCGGCGTGTTTAAATAATTTAGGCCCAGGCTTAGGTGATGTTGCCTCGCATTATGGGGCGGTGAGCGATGGTGCCAAATGGCTATTAACCATTGCCATGGTATTTGGTCGCTTAGAAATTTTCACCTTACTCGTGCTATTTACGCCGACCTTTTGGCGTGGGTAATAATATATAAATGATGCTTAGGAACAGGCATGCCACATTCTAATTTAGATAAATTACACCAGTTAACAACAGGGCGATTGGTCGACTTGGAAATTGTTACGCCTACCAGTAGTAAACGCGTAAAAACAGAGTTTATTGGCTTGCTAGAAAATAAATTTATTATTTTAAATTACCCAAGTTCAAAGCGTTTACCTGCTGCAAGTGATTACCTACGTGACGGTGTAATGGTGGTGGTAAGAGCGGTTATAGAAGGCAGTGGCGGACAAGTAATAGCATTTAGGCAGCAGCTTATGTCGGTTGCCTCACACCCTGCTAGGCTCATTTTTATTAATTACCCTACGCAAGTGCAGTTATTTGCACTGCGCGCGCAAACACGCATACCTACCTTATTACCTGCAAAATTAACTCTCAGTGACGATAGAGTACTTGAAGGGGTGATTAAAGACATCTCGCTTACCGGGGTGATGTTTGATGTCCGCGGCGATCAAAACGATGAAAATATTAAAGATATGCAATGCACGGTGACGGTTGATACCAACAATAAAGCATTTACTGGCGAAATATGCAGTGTAAAAGAACACGCCGCGGGAGTTAATTGTGGTATTAAACTTCTAGCCAGTGAAGATGAAATGAAGGCATTTATGAAAGAGCACTTTATCGATCCCGCGATGCTTGAGCTGCCATTAGAATAAGCACTTTCGCTTAATAGCAACAAATGGCCATTTTTTATTTGAGTGGCAGTCATATTTTTTAAAAATTCAAAAAATAATTTTTATTTTCTATAAAAATCAGCTGTATAGATTAGTTTTACGAGTGAGTTATTTTGATACGTTAGCTCCCCTCACGGCTAAAATTTAGTCTCTTGTTTCGATAAATCTTCATCCTTACAATTTACGCCGAAAATTGTAGCTTTTTTCTCTTATGTAACTAGCTGTTTTTATTGTATTTAAAAACTTAGCTATACCCTTTGTTGCTAGTTTGCAACATAAAACCCCCGCAAATTTATCAAAAATAGCCAAGCACTCTTTTAACTTATTGAAATTAATGAGCTTTTAAAACTTGGCATTCAAGTTGTAATAGTCTGGCTGTACTGAACAATAACGTGATTTAAAGTAAAACACTTAATCGCACACATATACTTGAAGGAATTATATTATGAAAAGCATTAATAAAACTTTAGCACTTATCGCCCTTGCTTCATCATCAGCGGCATTTGCAGCAACCGATTTTGATACGTTAGATGTAGATGGCAGCGGCACGATTAGCAAATCAGAGGCATCAATTGATGCAAAACTGATGAGCATGTTCTCAGAATTAGATACTGACCAAGATGGTGAGCTATCAAAAGAAGAATTTTCAGAAGCTTAAAGTGTGGTAACAATCCTGAGTTGCCAATGACAACCTAAGTAGGCAAGGGAGCTTACGAAAAAGGATTACAAGGATTGCGTACACCACGTAGTGAACTTAACTAATTTGTTTATATTGAAGGATTAAATTATGAAGCATTTAAATAAAGCACTCGCATTTATGGCTATTGCCTCTTCTTCTGCTGCCTTTGCAGGGACTGATTTTGACACGCTAGATGTAGATGGCAATGACGCCATTAGCCAAGCGGAAGCATCGGTGGATGCGGATTTAATGGCTGAGTTTGTTGAGCTTGATACCGATGGAAATGGTGAGCTTTCAAAGCAAGAGTTCTCTAAATACTAGGGTGTGATGATCTTTGCCAATTGAGCGCAGGGCAGCGCATGTTCACTTAGCAAAGAGTCATTTGCTCTAATCCAATGTGCATTAAAACTTAATAATGCACATTGACAAAAGCACTTTTTAGTTAATTTTTAAACCCATGGATCTTAGAAAAGGATTTCCTCTTAATTAGGACACAACTATGAAAACATTAAATACAGCACTTGCCGTTATCGTATTAGCTTCTTCATCAGCGGCGTACGCTGCAGTCGACTTTGCCTCGTTCGATGCCGATGGTGATGGTGCAATTTCAAAGCAAGAAGCGCAGGTAAATTCACAGCTAGTGAAAATTTTTGACCAGCTAGATACTGATGGTAATGGTGAAATTTCTGAGCAAGAGTTTTCAAAAGTACAGTAATTAGAAGCTGCTAAGCAGGGTTGCCTAGCATTAAAAAAACATACTCCACTAAAGCCGCCTTAGTCAGCGGCTTTTTTGTGTTTAACTATAAAAATATAGCGCTAACTTGGAATAGCTTTTCTACTACGTTGATATGCTTTTTATCGATTAAAAACATAATAACGTGATCACCAGACATAATAACCGTGTCGTCGTGGGCAATCAGTACGTCGTCATTACGTACAATAGCACCAATCGTTGTACCTGCAGGTAGCTTGATATCGGCAATCGCACGGCCAACTACTTTTGATGTGTTTTCATCGCCATGGGCAACGGCTTCAATGGCCTCTGCCGCGCCTTTACGTAACGAGTACACATTAACAATATCGCCACGGCGTACGTGTGTAAGTAGCGCCGAAATAGTTGCTTGTTGTGGTGATATAGCAATATCTATTTCACCCCCTTGCACTAAATCTACATACGCACCACGCTGAATAAGCACCATGGTTTTTTGTGCGCCCATGCGTTTTGCAAGCATGGCCGACATTATATTTGCTTCATCGTCGTTGGTTACAGCAATAAACACATCAACTTGTTCTATGTGCTCTTCAGATAGTAGTTCTTGGTCTGAGGCGTCTCCACAAAACACGACGGTGTTATCTAGCATTTCAGAGAGTTGCTCAGCACGCTCTTTACTGCGCTCTAGTAACTTAACGCTGTGGTTTTTTTCCAGTGAGCGAGCAAGGCCTGCACCAATGTTACCGCCACCGGCTATCATAATTTTTTTGTAAGAACGCTCAAGTTTTTGTAGCTCGTTCATAACTGCGCGAATATGCTTAGTGGCAGCAATGAAAAATACTTCATCGTCCGCTTCTATTACCGTGGTGCCCAGTGGCTTTATAGCTTTACCTTGGCGATAAATTGCTGCTACACGGGTTTCTACATTCGGAATATGCTCTTTTAAAGCAGAAAGCGCATAACCCACTAATAAGCCACCGTAGTAAGCTTTTACAGCCACAAGAGAGAGCATGCCATCGGCAAATTGCAGCACTTGCAACGCGCCTGGGTAATCTATTAAACGGCGAATATATTTGGTAACAAGTGCTTCGGGGGCAATATAGTGATCAACCGGGAGGTCATCGTTATGAAATAGCTTTTCGCGGTATTTTAAATATTGCTCTGATCGGATACGGGCTATTTTAGTTGGCGTATTAAAAATACTATACGCGACTTGGCACGCCACCATATTGACTTCATCTGAGCTGGTTACCGCAATAATCATGTCGGCGTCTTCAGCACCTGCACGTCTGAGCACATCTGGGTGAGCACTGTGCCCCGTGACCCCTTGTAAGTCGTACTTATCTTGTAGCTCTCGTAAGCGGTTGCCGTCTATATCAACAACGGTTATTTCGTTTTGTTCGCCAACTAAGTTTTCAGCAAGCGTACCACCGACTTGTCCGGCACCGAGTATGATTATTTTCATTATTTACCCGAATTACTGTTTAATTAAAAAAATAGCCATTTACTGTTTAATAAATGGCTATTGAGTGTACGGCTATTAGGCTTTTTTAACTAGCTTAGCGTAATAAAATCCGTCGCTTTCACCTGGTAGTAATTGTAAACCAGGGTTGGTAACTGTGTCGTTGTCGTGCAGTGGTATATGCTCAACGTCACTATTATTAGCTAAAAATTTAGCGACTTGCTGTTGGTTCTCTTGCGGCAGTACCGAACAGGTTGCGTATATCATTGTGCCGCCTGGTTTTAGTAGCGGCCAAATGCTATTGAGTATATCGCTCTGTAGTGTAGCTAAATCTTCAATGTCTGATGCGCGGCGAAGCCATTTTATATCTGGGTGGCGGCGTATAACACCGGTTGCCGAACAAGGGACATCTAATAAAATGCGGTCAAACTGTTGCTCATCCCACCATGTGTGTGGCTGCGAAGCGTCTGCACATTGTAGGTCTGCGCCTAAACCGATACGGGTTAAATTTTGTTTAACACGTTCTAGGCGACTGGCGTCACTATCAAGTGCTAATACTTCTGCATCGGCAAGCTCTAATATATGACATGTTTTACCGCCAGGTGCTGCACAGGCATCTAAAATGTATTCATCAGCTTGAGGTGCTAAAAAGCGTGCGGCTAATTGCGCTGCGGCATCTTGTACAGAGCAGGCGCCCACATCAAATTCTGGCAACGAAAATACATCACGCGGCTTAGCTAGTTTAATACCATCAACAAACTCAGGGTTTAACGTGTGCTCTATATCGTTAGCCGTTAACATTTCGCTGTATTGTTGCGTGCTGTATTGGGCTTGATTGACACGTAACCACATAGGGGCTTGTTGTTGGTTTTCTTCAAGAAGCGCTTCCCAGTTGTCTGGGTAGGCAGCTTGCACTTGTTTAATAAACCAATTTGGATGGTTATATAAACACACTGGTATTTGCTTGGCTTTTTCTTCAAGCTCGCTTTGTTGGCGCTGAAAACTACGCAAAATAGCGTTAATTAAGCCTTTTAAGCCTAATGCACGCATTTGGCCAAGGGCATTAACGGTTTCAGAAATGGCGGCATGCGGTGGCACGCGCATATGCTGCAGCTGATATATACCGACATACAACAAAAACTGAAAAATACGACGTTTACCCTTAAGTGGCTGTTCTACTAAATGTTGGCAGTAGTTTTCAAGGCTAGGTAGGTAGCGCAACACGCCGTAACAAATTTGCTGTAATAGCGCTTTGTCTTTAGGGGGCAGCCCTTGGCTGGCAAATGGCAGTTCTTGATTTAGCGAAGCGCCTTTATCAACCACGTTATATAAAGTTTCAGCGGCAAGCGCACGTACGTTTTGAACATTACTCATTGTTTTCGCCTAATACGGTGCCAGGAGTTACCCAGTCACTGCGACCGTTTAAAAAGTCGCTAATTGCCATTGGTTTTTTACCTTGGGGTTGCAGCTGTGTAATACTTAATGCTTGCTTGCCACACGCCACTACAATGCCGTTTTTATCGCTTGATAAAACAACGCCCGCAGGGCCTGTTTGCTCAACGACTGAGGCTTGGTAAATTTTTACGCTGTGCTCACCCATTTGAGTAAAACACACTGGCCATGGATTAAATGCACGAATATTACGCTCAATTTGTACAGCATCCATCGTCCAATCAATATTTGCTTCCTCTTTTGAAAGCTTTTTAGCGTAATTTGCCAGCTCGTCGTTTTGCGGCTCTGCTATAAGCTCGCCATTGGCTAACTTATTAATGGTTTGAATAAGTGCTTCGGGGCCAAGTTCAGCCAGTTTAGTGTATAAACTGGCACTGGTTTCATCCGCAGCAATAGGGCAGCGGCTAATGTGCAGCATGTCGCCGGTATCAAGCCCTTCATCCATTTGCATTATGGTTACGCCGGTATCTTCATCGCCAGCCCAAATTGCGCGCTGTATAGGCGCAGCACCGCGCCAGCGCGGTAAAATAGAGCCATGCACATTTAAACACCCTAAGCGTGGTGCCTCTAAAATGGCTTTTGGTAAAATTAAGCCATAAGCCACCACAATCATGATATCGGCATTTAAGCTTTTAAGCTCAGTGAGTGCGTCTTCATTTTTTAATGATTGTGGCTGAAAAACAGGTAGTTCATGTTCAAGCGCAAGCGCTTTTACTTCACTGGCTTTTAATTTTTTACCACGCCCAGCAGGGCGATCTGGTTGGCTGTAAACACCAACAATTTGGTGTTCGCTTTGAATTAACGCTTGTAGGTGACGAGCGGCAAAGTCCGGCGTACCGGCAAATATAATGCGTAGTGGTTTTGTCACTGAGTTTTCCTAAGGTGCTTATTACTTCGCGGCAAATTTAGCTTCTTTTTCAAGCTTTTTGCGAATACGTTGACGCTTTAATGGCGATAGGTAATCAATAAATAGTTTACCTTGTAAGTGATCTAGTTCGTGTTGAATACAAATAGCTAATAGCTCATCTGCATCTAGTACAAATTCTTCACCATTTTCGTTAAGAGCAGCAACGGTTACGGTTTCAGCACGGTCTACTTTTGCGTAAGAGTTAGGCACTGATAAACAGCCTTCTTCGCTAATTGTTGCACCATCTTTTTTAATAATTTGTGGGTTAATTAAAACCAGTGGTTCGTCGCGTTCTTCTGATACGTCGATCACCACAATACGTTGATGAATATCAACCTGTGTAGCAGCTAGCCCAATGCCGTTTTCATCGTACATTGTCTCTAGCATGTCTTTTACAATTTGGCGAACGTTGTCATCAACCTGTGCAACTTCTTTTGCTACCGTACGTAAACGCTCATCTGGAAATCTTAAAACTTCTAACCTAGCCATAGTTACCTTTTTACACTTGTGCTTAATTTAGGGTATTGTATGCTCTTATTTTAGCCATTCGCGTTCCCCTTTAACAGGTTTTGGTCAATAATAATGAAAAAACAATACAAGGAAGCCCAATGAAATCTCAATTGGCTGCAATTATGTTTGCACTAAGTACTGCTTTTCCTGCAGTCGCTGATGTTTTACAAATAAAAAAAGATGCTCCAAAACAATATGTTGTAAAAAAAGGCGATACCCTTTGGGATATTTCCGGCATTTATTTAGAAGAACCATGGCTGTGGCCAGAGTTGTGGCAAATGAACCCGCAAATAGATAACCCGCATCTAATTTACCCAGGCGATGCACTCGCGTTAGTGTACGACGCCGACGGTAACCCGCGTTTGGTGATTAATAAAGCGTACAGAAAGTTATCGCCGCAAGGGCGTATTACACCAAAAGGTAATAACGCCATCACCACTTTGCCACTTGAAATAATTAAACCTTATTTAAGTTATGAGCAAGCGATTAACAGCGATGACATAGATGATAAGCCGTATATTTTAGGGGCAAACGAAAATACTAAAACGCAAACTCTCGGGCATATTTTATACGTTAAGGGCGATTTAAAAGTACATAAAGCGTATGCTATTTATCACAAAGGCGAACCTTACATAGATACACAAACCGGTGAAGAGCTAGCTACTCGCGCTACTTATGTCGGTATGGCTCGTGCATTTAGAACGGGCGATGAAAGCAATGGCGTACCATCGTCTTTACGGGTTGAGTCAGTTAAACAAGAAATACAACAAGGCGATTTTTTACTCCCTGCTATGCAAGGCCAAATGTTACCAGCGTACTTTAATATGCATCGTCCTAAGCAAAGTGTATCAGGCAGTGTTATTGACTCGCCGCGCCAAGTAAGAGAATTCAGCACAATGGATGTAGTGGTGCTAAACTTAGGTGCTGAGCAACAAATTGAAGTTGGTCATATCCTCGATTTAGAACGCCAATCACCCACCGTTATTGATGGCCCACGAGGACCGCGTTATCCAGAGGATTCGAGCAAATTTGAAAAGCTTTTATCTGATGCAGGTGAATTATTTGGCAGCGAGCCAGATGAAGACACCACAACATGGACAATGCCACATGAAAAAGTGGGTGAGTTAATTGTATTTAAAGTGTATGACAAAGTGAGTTATGCATTAATAACAAAAAATCAGCACCCAATTCGCGTTGGAGATAGTGTAGTAATTCATTAAGTTGTAGCGAGTCGGTGCTCTAGGAGAGAGCATGGATCAGTCATCTGGCAAGCTAGCCCACTGGCTTGCCTTTTATATGTGTAAAGGCTTAGGTATTAAAACACTGTTAGCCTTATCACATACTCACCCCCTCGAATCATTATTTGATTTAAACCAAAGTGAATTACAACAGCTTGGCCTTACCCAAAACCAAGCCTGCAACTTACTCAATACCAATTGGCAGCAAGTAAACCATTACGAACAACAAATACAGCAGCTTAATATTACTGTGGTGTGTATTTTTGATGCGCTATACCCAAACGAGCTAAAACACATAGCCAGTGCCCCTTTACTGTTATTTTGTAAAGGCGATATATCGCTGTTATCTAGCCCGCAAGTGGCTATTGTTGGCAGTAGAAACGCGACCCCTACGGGGCTTGAAATAGCTTCGGAGCTTGCTTATCAGCTTACTTTAGCCGGTATTACTGTTACCTCGGGCATGGCGCGGGGTATTGATGGTGCCGCGCACAAAGGCGCATTGGCCAATAATGGCAAAACAATTGGTGTATTAGGGACTGGGGTTGATATTTACTACCCCAAACGCCATAAATTATTAACAGACCAAGTATTAGAGCATGGCTTATTAATAAGCGAGTTTTTACCGGGTACCGCCGCTAATGCGCATAACTTTCCACGCAGAAACCGTATTATATCAGGGCTGTCTTTAGGCGTGGTTATTGTAGAGGCTGAAATTAAAAGCGGTTCATTGATCACGGTACGTTACGCTATTGAACAAAATAAAGAAGTGTTTGCAGTACCTGGCTCTATTAAAAACCCTTTATCGCAAGCGAGTCATTTTTTAATAAAGCAGGGCGCTAAGTTAGTCGAAAATGTAACAGATATTTTGGATGAGGTGAGCTTTTCTTATCAAAGCGGTCTATATAATAAAGAGGAGCCTGTAAACAAACAGTCACAGTGTGAGGTGTTAAATAGTATAGGGTATGAGGTAACCAGTGTTGATGAAATTGTACGTCGCGCCAAGTGGCCAATTGATAAAGTGCTGGCAAGGTTGCTCGACTTAGAGTTAGACGACGAAATAGAGCGAGTGTTAGACGGGTATATAAAGCTAAGCACAGGAAGGTAATATGTTTGATATTCTCATGTATCTTTTTGAAAACTACATTCACAGTGAAGCCGATATTTATATTGAAGAAAACGAGCTTACCGATGAATTACTTCGCGCGGGCTTTAATAAGACCGAAATTTTTAAAGCGTTAAACTGGCTTGAACAATTGGCCGATTTACAACGCAGCGACGAGTCGCCCTACTTAATTACAAAGCCTCACCAAGCAATGCGCATTTTTACCGATAGCGAATGCAAAATGTTAAACGTTGAATGCCGTGGCTTTTTGATGTTTTTAGAGCAAATAAGGGTGGTTAACAGTGTAACCCGTGAAATGGTTATGGACCGCCTAGCCGCATTAGATAAACCTTATATTTCGCTCGATGACTTAAAGTGGGTGGTGCTTATGGTGTTATTTAACGTACCTGGCTCAGAAGAGGCTTACGAGCAAATGGAAGACCTTATATTTGACGAACCCACCGAACTTCTACATTAAAATTGTATGCCAAACCACTTAAACATATATGCACAGCTTGTATCTTTAAGTGGTTTGGGTATATTAGGCGAAAATTCAGCAACCCATTAGGAACCTCATGAGTAAAATCGACCATTCGCTTTTCTCGGCGGATAAACACGCCTTAGAAAAAGAATACGAAGTCTGCCCACAATGTGGTTCTGAATTAGTGATCCGTAACTCTAAGACTGGTCCGTTTTTGGGTTGTGCTAGTTACCCTAAATGCGACTTTATTCGTCCATTAGCGCATCACGACAGCAACGAAATAAAGGTTCTTGAAGATTCAGCCTGCCCACAGTGCACAAAACCGCTGGTGGTTAAAAATGGCCGTTATGGCATGTTTATTGGCTGTACAGGGTACCCTGAGTGTCATTATATCGCTCACGATGACGAACCTAATAATAACGATGATGAATTACCTGGGTGTCCTAAATGTAAAAAAGGGCAGCTAGTTGCACGCAGCAATAAATTTGGTAAAACGTTTTACTCATGCGATTGTTACCCAAGCTGTAAATATACTCTAAATAACAAACCAATAGCCAAGCCATGCCCTAAGTGCGATTGGCCGCTTGTTATTGAGAAAAAAATGGCCAATGGTACTGTGCTACAGTGCCCACAAAAAAGTTGCCTGCATAAACTTACCACTACTGATTAATATAAATTTCTGGAGCATATTTTGTCAGACCTTTCTACATTGCCTACGGCTATATCTTGCTTAGAGCAAGGTGAAGTTATTTTATATCCTACTGAAGCTGTCTATGGTTTAGGGTGTGATCCAGATAATCAGCAAGCTGTTGAGAAGTTGCTAGAAATAAAACAGCGTCCCGTTGAAAAGGGCCTTATTTTAATCGCCGATAACTACGGCCAGTTATTAAAGTATGTTGACGATGTAAAGCTGCCAATGGACAAACGCGCTGATATTTTTTCTAGTTGGCCCGGTGCTATTACTTGGGTAATGCCTGCAGCTAAAAATACGCCTAAATGGTTAACAGGGCAGTTTGATACGATTGCCGTACGGGTTACTGATCATCCAAGTGTTAAGCGCTTGTGCCAGCAATTAGGCAAGCCTCTTGTCTCTACTAGTGCTAATTTAACCGGACAGCCAACGGTAACAAGTATTGAACAAGCCAAGCAGCAATTTGCAGATAAGGTAGGCTGTTACATTGATGAGCCCTTAGGGGGCAACACGCAGCCAAGCACAATTAAAGACGCCATGACTGGCAAAGTATTTAGAGGTTAATATGCAAAGCGAATTATTGGAACAAGTAAAAGCGTATTTTATGGCTTTGCAAGACACCATTTGCCAAGGTTTAGAGCAGGCCGATGGCAGTGCAAAATTTGTAGAAGATAGCTGGCAACGTGCCGAAGGCGGTGGCGGGCGTACGCGTGTTACCACTAACGGCAATGTAATAGAGCAAGGCGGCGTTAACTACTCGCATGTGTTTGGTGCATCTATGCCGGGCTCTGCGACCGCTCATAGGCCTGAGCTTGCGGGGCGAAGCTTTCATGCATGTGGTGTTTCATTAGTTATTCATCCAAAAAACCCACATGTTCCTACAAGTCATGCCAATGTACGCTTTTTTATAGCTGAAAAAGAAGGCGAAGAGCCTATTTGGTGGTTTGGCGGAGGGTTTGACTTAACGCCTTTTTACCCCGTTTTTGAAGATGTACAGCATTGGCACCAAGTCGCACACGACATTTGTGCACCATTTGGTGAACAAGTGTATCCAAAATACAAAACGTGGTGCGATGAATATTTTTACCTAAAACATCGCGACGAAACACGCGGTGTAGGCGGCTTATTTTTTGATGACTTAAACGAACTAGGGTTTGAGCAGAGCTTTGCATTTATGCAATCGGTTGGTAATGGTTTTTTAGATGCGTACTTACCTATTATTGAGCGTCGTAAAAATGATGAATACACGCAACAGCAGCGCGACTTTCAATTGTATCGCCGCGGTCGTTACGTAGAATTTAACCTTGTGTGGGATAGAGGCACTTTATTTGGCTTACAAAGCGGTGGGCGCACAGAGTCTATATTAATGTCGATGCCACCACTGGCGCGTTGGGAGTACAATTATAAGCCCGCGCCCGACAGCGCAGAGGCTAATTTGTATCAATACTATTTACGTCCACAAGAGTGGCTAAGCACTAAACCCACTGATTTGATAGCCAGAGAGTGGCAGTTATAAATATTAAATTAAGGTAGGGGCTGTTCAATCCGCAAAGGTCAATAAACCCTAATAAAAGGCGCTAAACAGCGCCTTTTTGCTAAGCAGTTACAATTAGTGTTCATTAATCATATGGGTGGCAAGTTGTCCAAAAGACTGCTTTAACCCTTCGCGCAGTAGGGGGTTGTCTACTTCTATATCGAGGGTTTTATTCATGCAATACATCCACTGATCGCGCAGGTCTTTATTTATAGTAAAAGGCATATGGCGTTTGCGCAGCATAGGTTGGCCATGTTTTTCAGTAAATAGGTTAGGGCCGCCTAACCAACCCGATAAAAACTCAAAAAATACTTGGCGAATTCTATCTAATGGCAGAGGATGCATATCATATAATGGTTTGACGTATTCATCGCTGGCCATTATGTCGTAGAATCTATTAGCAATAGCACGGGTACCTGCTTCTCCACCAATAATTTCATACGGTGTTTTCTCAGGAGTGGGCGCTGGTTGCTCAGGAGCTGGTTTAGATTTTGAAAAAAGTCGTTTAATCATATTACTTATCATCGTTAATAGGCAGTGTATAGCTGCAAAGAGGTTGCTTTAAAATGGACAAATATGCGGTTTTTGGAAATCCAATCAAACATTCAAAATCCCCCGCGATACATAAACAATTTGCTGTATCTTTGGGTGAGCAAATCGACTACCGCGCAATATTAGCACCTATCGATCACTTTGAAAAAACAGTAACCACCTTTTTTGAGCAAGGCGGGATAGGTGCCAACGTTACTATGCCATTTAAAGAGCAAGCGTATGCCATGGCTGATGAACTCACCCCACTTGCTAAAATTGTTGGTGCAGTTAATACACTTAAAAAACGCGATGATGGCACTTTGTTAGGCGATAACACCGATGGTGTGGGCTTTGTTAATGATTTACTTGCCAATGAAGTGACAATTACCAATAAGCGTATTTTAATTATTGGTGCTGGTGGCGCAGCAAGAGGGGTAATACTACCGCTACTTGAGCATAACCCAGCTGAAATAACGATTGTTAATCGCACGGCAAAAAAAGCGCAAGACTTAGCACTACTATTTGCTGAATATGGCAAGGTAACAGGCTATGGGTTCGATACACTACCTGTAAGCAATTACTCACTTATCGTAAATTCTACCTCTAGCAGTATGAACAACAAGTTACCAGCACTTGACGAAAAATACCTAAGTCAGTGCACGGTGGCATACGATATGTTTTACTCCCAGCAAAATACCATATTTATGAACTGGGTTGCAGAGCATAATAACCACGCTAAGCTGTTAGATGGCAGTGGTATGTTGGTAGGCCAAGCCGCACAGGCATATTATGTATGGCGTAATAAAATGCCCGCCATACTTCCTGTTGTTAAAGCACTAAAACAAGGCATGCTTAAATGAATCAAGCCATACAGTTTATAGATAGACTCGAGTTTAGAGAACCTTCCCACCAACTAGTCTTTTTTGCACAAGTAACAGGGATGCTGGTGGAGTGTATTATAGATTTACGAAAGCTAGGGCTTCAAGATGAAAGCCATGCAACGCAGCATTTTGATAAATACCGATTTGATTACGAAGAATGTGCCGAGCAACTTATAGAAAATGAAAGTTATAACTCGGCAGGGCAGATAGAAGTGAATCTAGTTGATCTCTGCTAAATACTCGTCTTTTAATTGCACATAGTTATCTGCCGATACTTTTAAAAAGGCAAGCTCTTGCTCTGTTAATGGGCGGGCTTGCTTTACCGGACTACCAACATATAAATAACCAGACTCCAATCGTTTATTTGGCGGTACTAATGAACCCCCACCAATAATAACGTCGTCCTCTACTATTACATTATCCATTACAATAGCGCCCATACCGACAAGTATACGATTTCCAAGCGTACATCCATGCAGCATCACCTTGTGTCCTACTGTCACATCATCACCAATAATAAGTGGGTAACCATCTGGGTTACTTTTAGTCGCGCGTGATAAATGAAGAACACTACCATCTTGTATATTTGTACGTTCACCAATACGTATATAGTTAACATCTCCTCGCGCTGCCACTAATGGCCATACGCTACTGTGGTCACCAATAGTAATATCTCCTACCAAAACAGACGATTCATCAACATAAACAGACGAATTAAAAGAGGGAGTCACACCTTTATAAGAACGGATAGCCATATATATACCTTTTAAATACCAGTTATAGTCGCTTGAGTGTAACAGCAACACTTAAATATAGGCCAGAAAAGGCCTGTTTTGATTATAAAACTACCAGTTATAGAGGGTTTAGTTCACATATTGACCGAACAGTGCTTTTTTTTGGTTTTTCTTTAAAAAGTGCTTGCGTAAAAATCTGTTCTCCCTATAATGCGACCCCACTGAGACGGGGAACGCCAACGCATAGCGAGGCAGGAGCTGCTCACAGAGTTAAGTAAAACTTCGGTTTTAAATCTTCTAAAAAGAAAGTTTAAAATTAAGTGTTGACTCGAAAAATAAAGGATGTATTATACGCATCCCTAGCGACAACGTCGCAACGTTCTTTAATAATATAAAGCAATCATCTGTGTGGGCACTCGTACAGATTGAGTTCTAACAGTCAAGCTACTTAGGTAGTGAGGCAAACAAATTTAGAGTCTCAATTGAAACTGAGTGACCAACAGAATAATTACTTAGGTAGTTATTCAGCACAGTCAATTCAATATCGAAAGATATTAAATAAATTCAGAATTCATTGAGCTGTCGAAAGACACAAAACTTTTTAATTGAAGAGTTTGATCATGGCTCAGATTGAACGCTGGCGGCAGGCCTA
>NZ_JAQREZ010000027.1:0-59665 GCF_028598715.1 Pseudoalteromonas sp. GABNS16E | reverse complement strand
TAGGCCTGCCGCCAGCGTTCAATCTGAGCCATGATCAAACTCTTCAATTAAAAAGTTTTGTGTCTTTCGACAGCTCAATGAATTCTGAATTTATTTAATATCTTTCGATATTGAATTGACTGTGCTGCAACTCTTTTCTTAAGTAAAACCTAAGTAAGTTATTGCTGTTGGTCACTCAGTTTCAATTGAGACTCTAAATTTGCTTGCCTCACTTAGTAAACTAAGCTTGGCTGTTAGAACTCAATCTGTACGAGTGCCCACACAGATGATTGCTTTATATTGTTAAAGAACGTTGCGATTAAAGCGTTAAACTTTATCTCGCTAGGGCTGCGCATCTTACGCTTCCCTATTTTTTTGTCAATACTTAATTTTGTTAAACTTGAAAGTTTTTAAAACTAAGTTTTACTCAACTCACTGATTGACTCTTGCCTTGCTATGCGTTGCGCTCTGCCGTCTCAGTGGGGTCGCATTATAGGGAGATCCGAAAACAGATCAACCCTTTTTTGCAGAAAACTTGAAATAAATGACTGTTCGCTGAGTATTTGAGCTAAACGCTCAAAAACCCAACTAAAAGTAGCCTTAAGCTCACTAAATTAGCGAGTTAAAATTAAATATCTCTGTTTGATTGGCTAATTTGCTTTACCACTATCCAAATTAAACTGTACATCTACAGTCTGGGGTATGTTTTACAAACCTTATCAGCTCTACTTAGAGGGTTACCGCTTAATTAAGCTTTTTGAGAATGCAGGCTTTATAACTACATTGGTTTAACTAAGTCGGTTTAACAGAATGAAGGTAATAGGTAATAGGTAATAGGTAATAGGTAATAGGTAATAGGTAATAGGTAATAGGTAATAGGTAATAGGTAATAGGTAATAGGTAATAGGTAATAGGTAATAGGTAATAGGTAATTATCAAGTAACTATTTGGAGGGATGTCAAATTTTAGGCATTAAAAAGCCGAGCATTAAGCTCGGCTTTTTGGTGTCTCTTTAAAGACTTACTCTGCAGACTGCGCGTCTTCTTGAACTTCTTCGTTAGTCGCTGGGCGACCTACTAGTTCAATATAAGCCATTGGTGCATTATCACCAGCACGGAAGCCACACTTAAGAATACGAGTGTAACCACCTGGACGGTCTGTATTACGAGGACCGATTTCGCTGAACAATTTACCAACTACTTCATTATCACGCGTGCGAGCAAACGCTAAACGGCGATTTGCTACACTGTCAGTCTTAGCCAGTGTGATTAAAGGTTCAATTACACGGCGTAACTCTTTCGCTTTAGGCAAAGTAGTTTTGATGATTTCATGTTTCACCAAAGAACCTGCCATATTGCTGAACATCGCTTTACGATGGCTACTGTTACGGTTTAATTGACGACCACTCTTACGATGGCGCATGACCCTATCCTTCTAACTAAACTAATATAGTGATTTAGATTATTCAGCTAGGCTTGCAGGCGGCCAATTTTCTAGGCGCATGCCTAGAGAAAGACCACGTGAAGCTAGCACGTCTTTTATTTCAGTTAGAGACTTCTTGCCTAGGTTAGGCGTTTTAAGAAGCTCAACTTCAGTGCGCTGAACTAAATCACCGATATATTGAATTTGCTCGGCTTTCAAACAGTTTGCTGAACGTACTGTTAGTTCAAGATCATCAACTGGACGAAGTAGAATAGGATCGAATTCTGGCTTCTCTTCTTTCTCTTCTGGCTCAGTTACATCACGTAAATCTACGAATGCATCTAATTGCTCAGCTAAGATAGTAGACGCACGGCGGATCGCTTCTTCAGGATCTAAGGTGCCGTTTGTTTCCATATCAATGATTAACTTGTCTAAGTCTGTACGTTGCTCAACACGGGCTGATTCAACCGAGTACGCAATACGTTCAACTGGGCTGAATGATGCATCAAGCAGCAATCGACCAATTGGACGCTCATCGTCATCAGAGGATAAACGACTAGATGCCGGCACATAACCACGACCACGCTCAACACGAATACGCATGCTGATCTCGCTGCTATCTGTCGTTAAATGACAAATAACGTGATCTGGATTAGCAATTGTTACATCGCCATCGTGCTGAATATCAGCCGCAGTCACAGGGCCTACACCAGACTTAGTCAGGGTCAGAAAAACTTCATCTTTGCCTTCTAACGTTACTGCTAGACCTTTTAGGTTTAGTAGTATTTCAATGATGTCTTCTTGTACGCCTTCTTTCGCGCTGTACTCATGCAATACACCGTCGATTTCAACTTCAGTTACTGCACATCCAGGCATAGATGATAACAGTATACGGCGTAAGGCATTACCCAGAGTATGGCCAAAGCCACGCTCTAGTGGTTCTAAAACTACTTTAGAACGCGTTGGGTTGATAGCGTCGATATCGACTAACCTTGGTTTTAGAAATTCTGTAACAGAACCCTGCATTTTATCCTCTCTTAACTCTTAACTTTACTTAGAGTAAAGTTCGACGATTAGTTGTTCATTAATGTCCGCAGACAGATCTGAACGCTCAGGTAGGCGCTTAAAGCTACCTTCCAATTTCTTACCGTCAACTTCAACCCAAGTCGGCTTTTCACGTTGCTCAGCCAACTCTAGAGCAGCGATGATACGTGCTTGTGTTTTAGACTTCTCACGGATTACTACAGTATCTTCTGGAGCAATTACGTATGAAGGAATGTTCACAACACGACCATTAACTAAAATCGCTTTGTGGCTTACTAACTGACGTGCTTCAGCGCGTGTGCTAGCAAAACCCATGCGATATACAACATTGTCTAAACGTTGCTCTAAAAGCTGTAACAAGTTTTCACCTGTATTACCTTTAAGGCGAGCAGCTTCTTTGTAGTAATTACGGAATTGCTTTTCTAATACACCGTAGATACGACGTACTTTTTGCTTTTCACGTAATTGTAAACCGTAATCAGATAAGCGACCTTTACGAGCGCCGTGCTGACCAGGTGCAGTCTCAAGTTTACACTTAGAGTCGATAGCTCTTACGCCGCTCTTAAGGAACAGGTCAGTACCTTCACGACGACTCAGCTTGAGCTTAGGGCCCAAATATCTTGCCATGTTATTTCTCCTAACCTATTGTTAAACGCGACGTTTCTTCGGTGGACGACAACCATTGTGTGGTATTGGCGTCACGTCAGTAATGTTGGTGATACGGTAACCAGCAGCATTCAAAGCACGTACAGCAGATTCACGACCTGGACCTGGACCTTTAATGAAAACTTCTAGATTTTTTAAACCGTATTCTTGAGCAGCAGTACCTGCACGCTCTGCAGCAACCTGAGCAGCAAATGGTGTAGATTTACGTGAACCACGGAAACCTGAACCACCGGCAGTAGCCCATGATAGTGCATTACCTTGACGGTCGGTAATTGTTACAATAGTGTTGTTGAAAGACGCATGAACATGAGCCATACCATCAGCAACTTGCTTTTTAACCTTTTTACGACGAATTGGTGTCTTAGCCATAATACTATCCCCTTATCGCTTAATAGGCTTACGAGGACCCTTACGGGTACGCGCGTTAGTCTTTGTTCTTTGACCACGTAGTGGTAAAGAGCGACGGTGACGTAGGCCACGGAAACAACCAAGGTCCATAAGGCGCTTGATATTTAGAGTAACTTCACGACGAAGGTCACCTTCTACAGTGTACTTGCCAACTGCATCACGCAGTACGTCAAGAGTTTCGTCTGAAAGTTCACCGATTTTTGTGGTCTCGGCGATACCAGTCGCTTCTAAGATAGCCTTAGAGCGAGTCTTACCTATGCCATAAATAGCTGTTAAACCAATAACTGCATGTTTATGATCAGGGACGTTAATGCCAGCGATACGGGCCACTAACACATCTCCTATATTTGAATTTGGTAATCAAAAGTTTGAAAAGCCCGTAAGGATACTCAAACGAAGACCAAATCACAACTAAAAACACAGGCCGAGAAATCTCAGCCTGCACGACTGTTTACTTAGCCTTGCCTTTGCTTATGCTTAGGCTCACTGCAAATTACGCGTACTACACCAGCACGTTTAATAACTTTACAGTTACGGCATATTTTCTTAACGGAAGCACGTACTTTCATTGCTCAACTCCGTAAACTGACCTTATCGGCCGTAGCCTTTAAGGTTCGCTTTTTTCAGCACAGAATCATACTGATGTGACATCAGGTGAGTCTGTACTTGTGCCATAAAGTCCATGATTACTACAACGATAATCAAAATTGATGTACCGCCGAAATAGAATGGCGTTTGCCATGCCATAGTCATGAATTCGGGCACCAGACAGATAAAGGTTATATACAAAGCACCTGCCAATGTCAGGCGTGTCATCACTTTATCAATGTATTTAGATGTCTGCTCACCTGGACGAATACCTGGGATAAATGCGCCAGATTTCTTCAGGTTGTCTGCTGTCTCACGCGGGTTAAAAACCAACGCTGTGTAGAAAAAGCAGAAGAAGATGATAGCTGCTGCTAGCACCATCGCATACAAAGGCTGACCTGGAGTCAACGTTGTTGCAATAGCTTGTAGCACATCAGCGACCGGACCTTCACCCTGGCCGAACCAGCTTGCAATTGTACCAGGGAACAGAATTATACTGCTAGCGAAGATTGGTGGAATAACACCCGCCATGTTTACTTTTAGTGGTAAATGCGTGCTTTGAGCAGCAAATACTTGACGACCTTGTTGGCGTTTAGCGTAGTTAACAACGATACGACGTTGTCCACGTTCGAAAAACACTACAAGATAAGTAACAGCGAATACTATAACCGCAACCATCA
Organism: Pseudoalteromonas sp. GABNS16E; assembly: GCF_028598715.1. NCBI lineage: Bacteria > Pseudomonadati > Pseudomonadota > Gammaproteobacteria > Alteromonadales > Pseudoalteromonadaceae > Pseudoalteromonas > Pseudoalteromonas sp. GABNS16E. The sequence continues at coordinate 54,878 of NZ_JAQREZ010000027.1, read as the reverse complement.
ACAGTACAAAAACATTCAAATCACCTTGGCGCGCCATTTCGGCTGTCGAACCAATAGCAGACGGCAGGTTAGCTACAATACCAACAAATATTAGAACTGAGATACCGTTACCGATACCGCGTTCTGTTATTTGTTCGCCCAACCACATTAGGAACATAGTACCAGTTACTAAACTCACCACTGCGGTGAAATAGAAACCGAGACCCGGGTTAACAACTAACCCTTCCATCATGCCCGGTAAGCTAGTTGCAATACCGATTGATTGGATAGTAGCAAGCACAAGCGTGCCGTAGCGTGTGTACTGGCTAATTTTTTTACGCCCTTGCTCACCTTCTTTCTTAAGCTCTATAAACGGAGGATACATATGCGTTAATAGTTGCGTAATAATCGAAGCCGAGATATACGGCATAATACCCAGTGCTAACACTGAAGCTCGCTCAAGCGCACCACCGCTAAACATGTTGAACATCTCAACAATGGTGCCCTTTTGTTGCTCGAAGAAATCGGCAAGTACAGCGGCGTCAATCCCAGGGATTGGCACAAATGAACCTAGACGGTAAATAATGATAGCACCTAAAACAAATAGTAATCGACGCTTCAATTCCGAAAGTCCACTTTGTGCACTTTGTGTATCTTGACCTGGTTTAGCCATTAGTACTTCCTTAGTCTTCTACCTTGCCTCCGGCAGCTTCAATAGCTTCGCGAGCACCTTTAGAGGCCTTAAGGCCTTTAACGGTAACAGCGCGTGAAACTTCGCCAGATTTAACAACTTTAACGAACAGAACGTTCTTTTTAACTAGACCAGCTGCTTGTAACGCGTTTAGGTCTACCACATCGCCTTCAACTTTAGCGATTTCAAAAAGGTTTACTTCTGCAGATACTAACGATTTGCGTGAAGTGAAACCAAATTTAGGTAGACGACGTTGCATAGGCATTTGACCGCCTTCAAAACCAACGCGTACTTTACCGCCAGAACGTGATTTTTGACCTTTGTGACCACGGCCACCAGTCTTACCAAGACCAGAACCGATACCACGACCAACACGTTTTGGAGCAGTTTTAGAACCTGCAGCAGGTGAAAGTGTATTCAAATGCATGAAATTAACCCTCTACCTTAACCATGTAAGAAACTCGGTTGATCATACCACGTACACATGCTGTGTCTTCTAACTCAACAGTGTGGTTGATACGACGTAAACCAAGACCGCGTAATGTAGCTTTATGCTTCGGTAAACGACCGATAGAGCTCTTTACTTGTGTTACTTTTACAGTTTTATTTGCCATGGTTACCCCAGAATTTCGTCTACGCGCAGACCACGTTTAGCAGCGATTGACTCAGGAGAGTTCATGTTCTCTAGAGCTTGAATCGTTGCACGTACTACGTTGATCGGGTTGGTAGAACCGTAACATTTAGAAAGTACGTTCTGCACACCAGTAACTTCTAGTACTGCACGCATAGCACCACCTGCGATGATACCAGTACCTTCAGATGCTGGTTTCATGAACACTTGTGAGCCAGCATGACGTCCTTTAACAGGATGCTGTAATGTGTTGCCATTTAGGTCTACATTGATCATGTTGCGACGTGCTTTTTCCATTGCTTTTTGAATAGCAGCTGGAACTTCACGAGCTTTACCATAACCAAAACCTACTTTACCTGCGCCATCACCAACTACAGTTAGTGCAGTGAAGCTAAAGATACGACCACCTTTAACTACTTTAGACACACGGTTTACCGCGATTAGCTTTTCAGCTAAATCAGGCTGTTGTTGCTTTGCTTCTACGTTAGCCATTGTCTACTCCTAGAATTGCAAACCGGCTTCACGCGCAGCATCAGCTAGCGCCTTCACACGGCCGTGATATTTAAAGCCACTGCGATCAAAAGCAATCTTTTCGATGCCTTTGTCAGCCGCACGTTCTGCAACCGCTTTACCAACTGCTTGTGCAGCTGAAACGTTGCCTGTGCCTTTAACTGTTTCGCTAATAGCTTTCTCAACAGTAGAAGCAGCAGCCAGTACAGTACCCTCAGCATTAACTACTTGAGCGTAAATGTGACGTGGCGTGCGGTGGATAACAAGACGCGTTGTGCCTTGTTCAATATAATTTCTACGAGTGCGTTTAGCACGACGTAGACGAGCTGTTTTTTTATCCATCGTCTTACCTTACTTCTTCTTAGCCTCTTTACGGCGTACATTCTCATCTGAATAACGAACACCTTTACCTTTATAAGGCTCAGGTTTACGGTATGCACGAATGTTAGCAGCTGTTTGACCAACTAACTGCTTATCTACGCCCTTAACTAGAACTTCTGTTTGGCTTGGAGTTTCAATCGTAATTCCCTCAGGAACTTCGAAATTAACTGGGTGCGAGAAACCAAGTGTTAAGTCTAAAACTTTACCCTTAGCTGCAGCACGGTAACCAACACCTACTAACTGAAGTTTCTTCTCGTAACCTTCATGCGTACCAACAACCATGTTGTTGATTAGAGCGCGAGCAGTACCTGCTTGAGCCCATGCATTAGCTACGCCTTCACGAGGTAAAGTTGTAATAACGTTGTCGTTAACTTGTACTTCAACAGCGTTGTTGATAGTACGAGTAAGTTCACCGTTTTTGCCTTTAACTGTGATGTCCTGGCCTTTTAATGTAACTTCTACACCGGCAGGAACATTGATTGGTGCCTTTGCTATGCGAGACATAGTTCCCCTCCGATTAAGCTACAAAGCCAATGATTTCACCACCAACACCAGCACTACGTGCTGCGCGGTCTGTCATTAGGCCTTTAGAAGTTGATACGATAGCGATACCAAGACCACCCATTACCTTCGGTAATTCGTCACGTTTCTTATAGATACGTAGACCAGGGCGGCTAACACGCTGGATATTTTCAATTACAGCTTTGCCTTCGAAGTATTTCAACTCGATAGAAAGCTCAGGTTTCGCTTCGCTGTTTACAGCGAAATCTGCGATGTAACCTTCGTCTTTTAATACTTTAGCTACTGCTACTTTCAGCTTTGAAGTTGGCATCGTTACAGATACTTTCTTCGCTGATTGACCGTTACGGATACGTGTAAACAAATCCGCGATAGGATCTTGCAAGCTCATAGTCTTACTCCCGTGATACTATTACCAGCTAGCCTTTTTAAGGCCAGGAATTTCACCGCGCATAGCTGCTTCGCGAACTTTAATACGGCTCATGCCGAATTTGCGAAGGAAACCATGTGGGCGGCCCGTAATGTTACAACGATTACGTTGACGTGCAGGGCTAGAATCACGTGGTAAAGCTTGAAGCTTAAGTACCGCGTCCCAACGATCATCTTCAGATGCGTTAACATCGCTGATGATAGCTTTTAGTGCTGCACGCTTTTCAGCGTACTGAGCAACTAGTTTAGTGCGCTTTGCTTCGCGCGCTTTCATAGAATTCTTTGCCATAACCCTACCCTTATTTCTTGAATGGGAAGTTAAACGCTTCTAACAACGCACGGCCTTCCTCATCAGATTTCGCAGAAGTTGTGATTGTGATATCCATACCGCGTACACGGTCTACTTTATCGTAATCAATTTCTGGGAAGATGATTTGTTCACGTACGCCCATGCTGTAGTTACCACGTCCATCAAAAGACTTAGCACTCACACCACGGAAGTCACGGATACGTGGGATAGCGATTGATACCAAACGCTCAAAAAAGTCCCACATACGCTCGCCGCGTAAGGTTACTTTACAGCCTATTGGGTAGCCTTCACGCACTTTGAAGCCAGCAACAGATTTGCGTGCTTTAGTGATTAAAGGTTTCTGACCAGCGATAGCTTCTAGATCCGCAACAGCGTTATCTAAAATCTTCTTGTCAGCTAGGGCTTCGCCCACGCCCATATTTAATGTGATCTTTTCGATCTGAGGGACTTGCATGACAGAGCTGAAACCAAACTTCTCTTGAAGCTCAGCAACTACTTTGTCTTTATATACTTCATGCAGTTTCGCCATCATTCTACTCCAACTATTAGATAGTTTTACCAGTAGATTTAAAGATACGTAATTTCTTACCATCTTCAATCTTGAAACCTACACGATCTGCTTTACTCGTTTCCGAGTTGTAGATCGCAACGTTTGATACGTCGATAGACGCTTCTTTCTCAACAATGCCGCCAGCTTGGTTCAATTGTGGAACCGGCTTTTGGTGTTTCTTGATTAAGTTAATGCCTTCGACAAATACTCGACCAGACTCGGTAACAACTGAAAGCACTTTGCCGCGCTTACCTTTGTCTTTACCTGCTAGTACGATTACTTCGTCATCACGACGGATTTTTGCTGCCATGATAGACTCCTTACAGTACTTCTGGGGCTAGTGAAACAATTTTCATGAACTTATCATTACGAAGTTCACGAGTCACAGGGCCGAAGATACGAGTACCAATTGGCTGCAAGTTATCATTTAAGATAACAGCCGCATTGCTATCGAAACGGATCAGAGAACCGTCCGGACGACGAACGCCTTTTTTGGTACGCACAACTACCGCGTTTTTAACATCACCTTTCTTCACTTTACCGCGAGGAATAGCTTCTTTCACAGAAACTTTAATGATATCGCCAACTGCCGCATAGCGACGGTGTGAACCACCAAGGACTTTTATACACTGCACTTTGCGAGCGCCGCTGTTATCAGCAACTTCCAGCTGAGTTTGCATTTGGATCATGTTAATGACCTCCGGTGTAGTAATTACAACTTGCCTTAAATTTGTTTAAAATCAAGGCACTTCGATTAAATCCCACTCAAAAAACAACAGAGTTGTCTCTTAAGGGCGGGCAATTGTACCAGCATTGGCTAGTGAGTGGTAGGTTATTTTTTAATTAATTTAAGGGAAGGACAGATTAAAACTGAGTAAAAACCGCTATGTAGCTATTTTACAAGTGGTTATAAAACAATCAAGGCGCAAATAGCGCCTTAATTATTTATTTGTGGGGTTTAATAGTTAGCCAAATAAACCTTTTAGTTTATCTTTAACTTTGTCCTTGGCTTTTTCTTTTGCTTTCTCTTTGGCGTCATCGAGCTTTTGCTTTGCTTCATCTTTAAGCGCGTTGCTTACATCTAGCTTAAAGCCAACGTCATGAAATGGGCCTTCTATACGCAGTGGGATTTTAAAGCCTGTACTATCATCTGTAGTGCCTTGCCCTTCAATCGAATCAACAATGCCGGTCACTAAGCGATAATCAACATTGGTTTTAGGCAAATCTACATCGCCCTCACCTGTAATACGAATAAGTGGGCTCATCAGCGATAGGTCGTTATTATGGCCCACGCCATTAGTAAAGTTAAAGCTACCGGTGAGCGCAGAAAAATCTGTTTGCTCTGATTCTTCAAAGCCTGTATCTAGCCCTTCACTCACAGCTCCAAGGTTACCAGTAATAAGCTCTTTGCCTTTGCGAACCATCTCAGCCACGTTTGCGCCTTTAACAGCACCATCGGCAAATTCAAAGCCAACCTTGCCATTTAATGCATTAATAAAGGTTTTTTGACTTTGCCCAGTTGTGGTTAAATTCCAATTTAATGACCCTTTACCCATAAGCTTATCAAAGCCAGCCGCATCAGTGAGTAACGGTTGTGCGTCTATGTCGGCTAAATCAAAATTTGTGCTTATTTTATACGGCGTTTGCTGCGCATTTATGTTGATAACCCCTTTACCAGTGCCCTCATATGCTTTAAAGCTATCTAAGCTTAATTTAGCAACGCTGTTGTTTAAATCGACTGTAAATTGATTAGCACCTAGCTCAATATCGTTAGCTTTTAAACCGCTTGAGCGAATAACTACATTAGCATTAAGTGCATTTAATGCGCTTAAATCAATTTTAGTATCGTCCCAAACAATCGGCTGCGCGGCTTTAGGTTCTTCGCTTTGCGGCGCTTGCTGCTTAGCGACTACCTCCGGTAAGTAGGGATTCAAATCAAGCATACCTAGGTCTATATCAGCATTAACCGCTAGTTTATTGCCTAAGTTTACTTCACTTTTTCCTTTAATCTCTAATTCATCTAGGGTAGCAATCAGCTCTTCTAAGTTAAACGTATCATCTATAAGATTCATTTTACCGTTTACACTAAACGCATTAAATGCATTTTCTTTAGCGTTTAAGTCTACCCCTTGCCAAGTTGCTAGCTCCTTAACAGAGTCGCCACTTAGCGCTAACTCGCCTTTTATATCTTTACCTTGGCGAGCAATACTGCCGATAAAAGTAAGATCGACCAAGCGAGAGTCTACGCTTTGAGTAACCTCAAACGTCGCCCCTTCAATTGCTTTTGCCGGCGTATCAAGTTTTACATCAAGCTCAAAGCGCTCTTGCATATATGTAATGCCGCCTTTGATCTCTAGTGTTTTACGTAGTGAAGGAAGTAAAATAGCCAATTCCAAGTCACTAATTTGTTGTTTAGCGCCTGTTTGCCCATCTAGGTAAGTAAACGTACCACCGTAAATAGCCACTTCACCTAACTCTATATCAAAGTTCTCTGGTAGTTTAACTGACTCGCCTGATTGAGTTTGCTCTTGCGGCTGCTCTGCTACAGCATCAAACAACTGCCAGTTAGCTTTACCGTTTTTATCAGTTTCTAATAAAATATTGGGCTCGTTAATAACAAACTTATCTAGTCTGAATTCGCCGCCAAATAACGATAACCATGGTATATGCACAGCTAATTGCTCCATACTTGCCATGTCGTCGCGCGAGCCTGTCTGCATGTTTGCAAAGTGCACATCGTTAAGCTCTAACTTTAATGCAGGAAATACACTAAGCGTTTTATCACCTTTAATAGTAAGTGTGCGCCCTGTTGTTTTTTCAACCTGCTCAGATACTTTATTAAAAATAGTATCGGTTGGGATTAAAAACGGAGCGGCAATAATTAACGCAATACAAAGTAAGAGTATTACACCAACAATTTTGAGTAAGGTCTTCATGATCATCCTTTCAAACGTGCAAATAATGTTCTTATCATAGCGAGTGTTAGCTTTAAAATCATTGTCGTTGTGACAAAAAAGCACTTTATTGTAATTTATTTAATTTGAAATGAATTTATGCTTAAAAGTAAACGTTGCGAAATTGGTGACTAAAAGTAAAGCTCATCAAGTTTAAATCTAACCAAGTATTAAACCCTACAACATTGCATCCCTTGAATTGTTAGGTATGATGCACGGCCCTGTTGCTATTGGCGTATTTGCGCTAAAATAAAGCAGCTAAAAAATGTATCTACTCGGAGACTCTACAAGGCATGAAAAAACTGCTAATTTCACCGTCAAAAATGGCGCTAGGCGAACAAGAAAGTCAAATTTACCAAAACATCTTGAAGCAAGCTTCAGAACTAAGCCTAAACCTAATGGCCGTGAAAGTAGAAAACCACCCAGAGGATTTCTTAGGCTGGTGTTATGAGCTGCTAAGTGCAAGTAAAGACCGTATAAATTACGATTTACTAGAGCCACAACAACTGCCAGTTTTAAAAAAGCTGCATGACCAGTTAACCTCTGCAATTAGCTTTTTACAGCTTAAAACACTACGTGTAGCACCTTGGCCTGTTATTAGTATGTTTGTAGAACAACATAAAGAACTTATTGCACTCGACGAACAGCTTCGCCTTACTACGTATTTGCACAGCATTCGTGAGCAAGCACTAAAAGATATGATCCCAGAGGATTTACTGGCATTTAGTGGTAAACACACTGCCACGCTCGACCCAAGCACCTATAACTTTGATGTTGAATGGTTCGCATCAACAAAAAGTGCAAAGGGTTTTCATCAAATGCTAGCCGACTTGCCTGGCGCGTTTGACGATGCACTTGCTAACATCCCGCTTGAAGGTGATGTGAGCGAAGCTGATTACCAACAGTTTGTTGTTGCTTATTTACTTGCCTTTAACGGTAGCGATGAAAAGCCAACCCTTGCTCCTGCTACACGTTTATTAGCAATGCGCCGCCCAGATGTGTTTACGCCGATTAGTAATAGCCGTCTTGATGCATTATGCGCAGCTTTAGGTATTACAAAATTAAACAATCGCGACTTTGAGCGCTACTGGCAAGATATAGTACAAAGCATTCATGCTATGTCGTGGTTTAAAATGGCTAATGGCAGCAATGAACTAGAAGAGCAACTAGTTAGTATAAAAGCGTTATTACCGTGCTTTTTTTACTATGCAGATGCCAGCACGGCCGACAACTCAAATTATATTAAGCTATTAAATAAACCTAAACGCAGCACAACAAGTGCAGGAAAACCACAGCGCAGAGGTAAAGAGTCAGCCGAAATACTTGTAGACAGTGCACTTGCAGCCGATGACATTCCCGAGCATATTCGTAGCAAACGCGACTCTATTATTAGCGAAGTACAAAAAGGCCGCGGAGTAAACGAAACAATTAGTCTTATGCGCACTATATTTGGCTAAATCTACCTAACCTAACTGTATTTTTCTGGTGCAGTTAGGTTAATTTATGCACCAGCAATGTGCGTTTTTTAATTAACCTCCTCAATTATCCCCTCTTCTAGAACTTCTCAACATATTGTTTTATAAAAGTAAAAAAACAGTTTTATAGAAATTATTTTAAGCTGGCACATACAGTGCAATTGCATTCCCAGTTAAACAATAAAACACCGCCAGTCAAAGGGTTGCCAATAAGAGAATAAAAACCTAGGCGATAAAAATCATATAACGGGAAATGGACATGCTAAAACTAAAAAAAACCATCGCAATTAGCGCAATAGCTTTATTAGGTGCTACATCTTTAACATCAACAGCCGTACATGCAGAAGTAACAGCAAACGCAGCGGCTACGTCTAACTACTTATGGCGTGGTCAAGAGCAAACTGGGGGCGATGCTGCTATTTCTGGCGGTATTGATTACGCTGACGAGTCAGGCTTTTATGTAGGTACTTGGGCATCAAATGCTTCATGGGCCGATGAAATGACTTACGAGCTTGATGTTTACGCGGGTTTTGGTGGCGATATTAACGACACATTTAGCTACGATGTAGGTTACATTTATTACGCTTACCCAGATGCAGCTTCTGAGGCAGATGCTGATTTCTCTGAAATTTACGGTAGCATCAGCGCAGAAGGTTTCACCTTTGGCGCTGCAATCCTTGCCACTTCAGCGGCAGATGGCGATGGCACCGACTTTGGCGATTCATTATACCTAAATGCCGATTACAGCTTTGCTGTTGGCAGCAATGGTACTGAGGTTGCGCTACACTTAGGTCACTACTCTGGCGACTTTATAGGCGATGATAATATTATTGATTACGGTATCTCTGTATCAAAAGATGGTTTTACTTTTGGCGTATCTGACACCGACATGGATGAGTCAGATGTTAAAGTTTACGTTGGCTACGCTGTAGACTTTACGCTTTAAAACAAAATGTGTTACTTGCTGCAACACTAAGGGCCTTTTGGCCCTTTTCTCGTTTAGGGCACCTAAATACTCACAGCGCCTTTTAATTTTAGCGACTAAAGCACCTTACTATATAACCCACTTCGGTTAATCGCCGAGCTCCTCGCTGCTATTACCTCTTTTTACCAATATGCTAATTCGCTTTATTAAGCTTTATTGCGCATTGGTATTAGCAATTCGCTAAAACAAAAAAGGCCGCATTAAATGCGCCCTTTCCGTTAATCGTTAATCATTAATCATTAAAACTTAGCTAGGTTGTTTTTACTGTCTTTATCTACAAGCTTAATGTACGGGTCTACCCCTGCGTACACTGGCTTTTCTTTTACTTTTAGCTCAATAGCATTAGTACCAGAGACTATTTGATGCTTTTGCGAGTAAATCACAAAGTCTTCAGCGAGAAGGTTTTCAGGATCATCGCTAAATAATGCAATATCAATTAGCTCATCGAGTGGTTGCTCGGTTTCTTCACCTTGTCCATCGGCATGCTGCTTAGTTGCTTCAACGTTCAGTGTTACTGTATAAAAACCTTCGCTATCAACATCATCTGTAACCGACACTGCTTTCATTTCAAGCTCATAAAGCGTTATATATTTAAACTGATCATCAATAAAACGTTGCTCCGCTTGCGTTGCGTCTTGTTTTAAATAGCTAAGTAAATCAAGCGTAGTTGGGTATGGGGCTGATTGGTATTTAAACTCATTCAAAAACGCTTTAAGTGCGGCATTTAAGCGTTCTTCACCTAATCGGTCATACAAAGCCATCATCGCAACTGAGCCTTTATTGTAATGAAGATATTGTTGAGACTGCGTTTTATACAGCGGCATTTCTTCAAAGGCTTCGCCTGTGCGGCCCATTAAGTATCTATCTAACTCGTACTTTAAGAATTTACGAAGCTTCTCGGCGCCAAAGCGTTTTTTTAGCACCATAAGCGCACTGTATTGGGAGAGCGATTCTGAAATAACGGCGCTGCCTTCTACATTAGCCCCAGATACTTGATGCCCCCACCATTGGTGTGCAACTTCATGTGCGGTTACATAGTAAGGTAGGTCAACTTTACTCTCATCTCTTAAGTCTGTAATAAAGCCAATACTTTCTGAGTAAGGTACCGTATTGGCAAAACTTTGCGCAAACGAGCGATACTTAGGAAACTCAATAATACGAAGCTGATTATGCTGATATGGCCCAAAGGCTTGCGTGTAGTAATCTATTGAGTCTTGTACCGATTCAATCATACGGTCAACATTCCATGCATGATCTTTGTGGTAGTACACCTCAATATTTACACCGTTATGTTCAACCTTTTTGCTTTCAAGCTCCGCCGAAAGAACAGAATAAAAGTTTATAATTGGAGCATCCATTTCATAAACAAAAGTACGTCGTACGTCTTTTACACTTTCACTTTTTAAATAACCAGGTGTAATAGCAAATTGTGACTCATCGGTGGTTACTGTTGCCTTGTAGTTTATAAAGCCATTAGCAGGCCCAAACTCATTTTGCGTATAATAGCGGCTGTCTTCTAGTTTATGTGCGCGCTCAAGCTCGGGTAAATCGTGCTTACGGCGCTCATACTTATCCGCAATTTGAAAATACTTTTGATAACCAAAATTTGGGAATAATTCTCTATTATTTACAAATGTACCGTTATGCACGAGTTGAGTATCAGATCCTCTATCAACAAAACCGTCGTGTTCACGAGTAACAGAAAGCTCACCTTCGCGTACTTCATTAGGCATTAGCGGTTGTTCAAACTCAAACCATACCATGCCAAAATCGGTCAGACGCTCAACTATTTTTCCGCCCGCCATTTTTACATCCCAGCTTTTAGATTGGCTAGGCTCGTTAATTAACACACGGGTTATTGGCTCGTTTGCGGTATTGGTAAACTTAATTTTAGCCACGGCATTTAAAGCACGTTTTTTAGGATAAATATCAATGTGTAAATCAACATCAGTTATTATAGGCAGTGGCAAGTCTTTGTATTGTGAAAACTCTTGCTCATACCTTACTTGTAGCGCTTCGTTATCATCACTTGTTACAAACTCATTGATTACACGGGTGTTGTAATAAATGTTATAACCCGCGCCCACAAATACCAATAAACTTATAACGGCTGCAATCTGGCCTTTTAAAGACATGTTGTAACGCACTAAAGATAAACGCGTACGCAATGTTTGCGATGGACCACGGTGCCATAAAGCAAACCCTACAATAGCTAAAAACACACTCAATGCACCCCAATATAGGGTATACCAATGCGCGCCTTGTAAAAAATGCCCGTAACCATTTATGTCTGAATACGGTACGCTGCTGCTTTGCGAAAAATGATACATATGATGCTCAAACCCGTAAGCACCCATTACCATTTGAGCAATGTAATACAGAATAAACAAACCCATACCTATGTATTTATTAGGGCTAATTATTTGTAAAAAGAACGCCAATATAGCCATCATAATTAAAGGCAGTAATGTAAGGTAGCCCAATCTAAATAAGTACTGGCCAAGCTCTAAGTTAAATTGCCCCTTAAATAGTTGCACTGCAATGGTAAACATCATGCCTACTAAATAAAGGCCACAAACCGCAGTGATTAGCGCAATAATTTTAGATACCCAAAACACACTGTTATGCACCGGGTAGCTGTCAACAATATCGCCCATACCACTGTGGCGTTCTCGCCAAACCAGCTCTGCGCTGTAATAAGCAATAATAATAAACATAAATATAGCGGAGGCGTTTTGAATAATGCCCACCATGTTTTGTGTGAGCGGCCAATCTGTTGTGCCATATGCGCCAATAGGCGCAAAAAGTGGTGCGAGTAACGTAATAATGCTGACACCCGCTAAAATCATAAAAGGAGCACTTAATATAACCTGCTTAAGCTCAAATAAGCTGCGCATTACTAATTGCGATTGCGTATTGACCCCTTTTGACTTGTAATTTTTAGCGCTGCTAATAAGTGCTGCTTGTTTATTTTTTACAAACGTAGAAACAGCAAATTGCTTTTTCTGTTTTTTACTTACTACGCGATTAGCTAACTTTCCGAGGCCAAAAAACATCGCTAAACTTATTGCTACCCATAAAATACGGTTAATTAAAAAATCGCCCGAGAGCGTTAACACTTCAGTATTTTTATCACTTACAGTCCAGTAACGGGTTAAGTCAATTAACGACCCTGTGCCAAATGGGTCTGCGTAAACAACAATATTTCTAAACGCTAAATCGTCAAAATAGATACTCGCCAATTGGTAACTTATATAGATCACCACGGCCGTTACATATACCGCCATTATGGTTTTAAAATAAACCGCCACACTATTAAAAATAGCACTGAGGACCAATAAACTTGGCACTGCTAAATATAAGAAAGGCGCAGCGTAATATATAAACTTATTAGGGCCTACTAGCTCACTATCAAGCCAGCCAACCAACAAGCCAAACTGAGTTCCCAAAAACACGCCTAATGGCACAGTTAAAAAAACAACGAGCACAACCAAGTAAGCACCAAAAAAACGTCCTGATTGATAAGCAAGCGGGTTAACCGGCTTACTAAACACCAGCTCATCCATTTTGGTCTCACTATTGCGAATCGCTGAGCTTGCAACAAAGTTAACCACTAAAAACATAGCAAGCGTACAAAAGGTAACCGTTAAAAGCATAATGGTATAAGGCGAGTTCATATGAACATTAGCCCCACCTAGCGGAAACTTACTACTGGAGCTTATAAAAAACGCCATAAAAAAGAAGATTAATGAGGTCACATAAAACGAAGGCTGGCGCACAAAATAGCGCAGCTCAAACGCGAGCATATTAAAAAACATAGCGCCCCCTTATGCTACTTGGCTGTTACGATGATTAAGCAACGTAGAAAAATACACATCTTCTAGGTTTGCACTGCTGAGCTCAAAACCTTCAGGGGCTTCATTGGCTAATACATGTAATATGGTTTGCCCTGCAAATAAGCGTTTTGAAATAACAGGCAGTTGCGGCTCAAGCTCTAGTGCTTCTTCTTGGCTCATGGCTTTACGCCAAATTTGGCCTTGGAGTTTATCGGTAAGGGTAATGGGGTTACCCTCTAATAATATTTTTCCGCCTGCCAGTACGGCCATGTTTGGGCAAAGCTCTGCCACATCTTCAACAATGTGGGTCGATAATATAACGACTTTTTGCTCGCCTAAGCTTACTAGCAAGTTATGAAAACGATTTCGCTCTTCAGGGTCTAGGCCTGCTGTTGGTTCATCAACAATTAGTAAATCAGGGTCACCTAGTAAGGCTTGTGCAATACCAAAACGCTGGCGCATACCGCCCGAAAAGCCACTTACCGCTTTTGAGCGATGTTGATACAAATTAGTATGTGCAAGCAAGCCTTCTACCGACTCTTTACGCTCGCCTTTGTTATGAATGCCCTTTAAAACAGCCATATGGTCTAGCAAGTCGTAAGCACTTACGCGAGGGTAAACACCAAAATCTTGCGGTAGGTAACCTAAACGTTGGCGCAAAGCCTGTGGGTCTTTAAAAACATCAATACCATCAAACGTGATTGAACCCGAATCGGCAGATTGCAACGTAGAAATAGTACGCATTAGTGATGATTTACCCGCGCCATTTGGCCCTAGCAGCCCAAACATTCCTTTTCCTATAGATAAATCAACACCTTGTAGTGCATGTACGCCATTATCGTAGGTTTTAGATAACCCTGTTATTGATAGCATTTTTACTTCCTTGAATTTTAATAGTTTTTTTATTGCGCTTTTTATACCACATTAAAAAAAGGAACATAAGTTACGCAGCGGTTAATTTTGTAACAATAAATAAACACGATAGGTAATAATACTTGCCTCGCATTTATTCAGTCGGTATAAAAACCACACACACTTTATAAGAAGCGTAAAGCCATGCAAAAACATCAAAGCCAACCACTAAACGACTTTATAGAATACCCTCACGATGAAATGCTAAAACGCGCAACCGAATTTTTACAAACCAGCCAGCGCCGCCATAGTATTCGCAGCTTTAGCGACCGACCTGTGCCTAAAAATATAATTGAAGCCTGTATAAAAGCAGCAGGTACCGCGCCAAGTGGAGCGAATCATCAACCGTGGCATTTTGTGGCTATAAACAGTAGCGATGTAAAAAAATAAATAAGAGAGGCCGCCGAAAAACTAGAGCGCTCTTTTTATGAAGGCAGAGCAGGTGAAGAGTGGCTTGATGCGCTAAAACCATTAGGTACCGACGCCAATAAACCCTATTTAGAGCATGCGCCTTGGCTTATTGCAGTGTTTAGTCAAAAAAAAGGCGGTGTGAATACGGATGATAAAAACACCAATTATTATGTGCACGAATCAGTAGGGCTAGCTACTGGGTTTTTAATACAAGCCCTGCATCGCTGTGGCTTAGCTACGCTTACCCATACACCTAAACCAATGAGTTTTTTAACCGACATTTGTAAGCGCGACAAAGACAACGAACGTCCTTACATGTTACTTATTGCGGGCTACCCAAGTGACGATGCAACTGTACCTGCCCATGCACTTGATAAAAAGTCGCTTGATGAGATTGCCACTTTTATTTAAAGCAAATTACTCAGCGGTACTTTGCTTACAAAACCATTCGTATAGTAACGTAATAATCGACTCAACCTTTGGGTCGATTAACGAATAATAAATTGTGTGTCCCTCACGGCGATTTGCCACTAGCTGGGCTTTACGTAAACTCGCCAAATGCTGAGACAAAGCAGACTGCGCCAACGGAACATTTTGATTTAACTCACCCACACTTTGTTCACCTTGCAATAAACTACATAAAATCATTAAACGGTTTTTATTTGCCATTAATTTTAAAAATTGCTCTGCCTGCTGAGCGTTTTCTGCAAGTTGTTCAATATTCATTGTGATACTTAATTATTTTGCGTGTTTTAATTATAGACTTTTACATTAGCAAGTTCTAATATAATTAACATTAGAAAAAACTAATATTAAGGTCAATTCATGAAAATAAGTGACGCCATACTCTTAATTGGCGGAAGTGCCGTTACAATTTCTGTGCTTTTAAGCTACTTTGTTGATAGTAACTTTCAATTTTTAACGTTATTTATTGGTATTAACTTAGTGCAATCCGCCTACACTAAATGGTGCCCATTAATGACTTTTTTGCGCAAAAGAGGATTTACAGACTAATGCTTACTTCAATTCCTGATTTACTAAAAATTATCACACCTAACCAACGTCGTATTGATGCAGCGCAAGCTAAGCAAGAGTTAGAACAAAATAAAGGTTTACTTATTGATGTACGCGAACCCGCTGAGCATGCCAATGTAGCTGCGGTAGGGGCAATAAATATTCCACGCGGATTACTTGAAATGAAGCTAATGGAAATAGAAAAAGACGCTGCACGCCCTATTTACTTACATTGTGCCAGCGGTGCCCGCGCCACTTTAGGTGCAGAAGCGCTAACCCGCGTAGGCTACGAAAACGTTACCGTTATTACGTGTAATGCAACGCAAGTAAGTGAAGTTTTTTAATTGCTTCACAAAAAAGTAACCTAAATTGCCTACACTTTGCTTTTTACACTTTACAGGTACAAAGCAATGGCATTTACACGGAGAAGTTTTTTAAAAGCATCGGCAGCAGGATTTGGCGCTGCCGTATTATCACTTGGTTTAACAGGTTGTCGTTTTGACGATGATGACGACACACCCGTTAGCTTTGACCACGGCGTTGCCAGCGGCGACCCGCTAAGCGATAGCTTAATTATTTGGACCCGTGTAACCCCACTCGATGTAACAACTAAATCGTTAAAAGTACAATGGCAAGCCGCCACCGACCAAAGCTTTACAAATATTGTTCACGATGGTGAAACACATATCAGTGATACCACCGACTTTACTCTTAAAGTTGATTTACAAGGGCTTGATGCCAACACCGTTTATTACTATCGCTTTAATGCACATGGAAAAACCTCCCCTATCGGACAAGGAAAAACGCTTCCTGTCGGTGCGGTTGATCAGGTGAAATTAGCCGTTGTATCTTGCGCAAATTACCCTGCCGGGTATTTTCATGTGTATGGCGAAATTGCTAAGCAAAGCGATTTAGATGCGGTACTGCACTTAGGTGATTACATATACGAATACAGCAATACGGGTTATGCAACCGAAGACGCCGCACAGTTAGACCGACTGCTACCCTTAGATAACAGCAGCGAAATTATCGCACTGACCGATTATAGAAAACGCTATGCAAATTATCGCCTCGATGCCGACTTACAAGCAGCCCATAGCCACTGTGCATTTATAACAGTGTGGGACGACCACGAAATCACCAACGACACATGGCGCGAAGGCGCAGAAAATCATAACGAAGGTGAAGGCGAATTTAGCCAACGTAAGCTTAATGCGCTACAAGCCTACTTTGAGTGGATGCCAATTCGTAATGTAGCCGACAAAGAACGTATTTACCGACGCTTTGAGTTTGGTAATTTAGTCTCTTTATACATGCTAGATACCCGTGTATTAGCCCGTGATGAGCAGCTTAACTATAGTGATTTTGACCTTACCTCCCCTGCCGGGCAAAGCGCATTTGCTGCAGCAATAGGTGCAACTGACCGTGCATTATTAGGCAGCGAACAACTTACATGGCTTAGCGATGCCATCACTACCTCAAGCACACAGTGGCAAGTGTTAGGGCAACAAGTACTAATGACAAAAATGCACTTACCAGTAGAGGTCATGTTACTACTTGCTAGCTTACAAAGTGCACAGGCAAACGGAGGCGATCCAAGTGAATTGCTCGCACAGGCCAATGTATTATTTGCAGAGCTGGCGCAAATTAAAGGCCGTGTATTAGCGGGCGACCCAAGTGTAACCGAGGCAGAGCTTGCCCGTGTTCAAACCACCATACCGTATAACCTTGATGCTTGGGATGGCTACGCCTACGAGCGAGAAGTATTATTAGGCACCGCTATTGCAGCACAAAAAAACTTAGTAGTTTTAGCCGGAGATACTCATAACGGCTGGGCGGGACAGCTTAAAACTGATGCCAGTAACCCTATTGCAGCCTCACAAAATGCTGGGGTGGAATTTGCAACGGCATCGGTTTCATCACCAGGGGTTGAAGAATATTTAGCGCTAAACACACAAGATGCACAAACCGTAGCGCAAATAGAGCAAGTAATTGCCTTATTAGTTGATGACCTTGCTTATAATAATTTAGTGGAGCGCGGCTATTTAACCGTTACATTTACACCTGCAAAAGCCAGTGCTAAGTGGAATTATATAAGTACAATTAAAGCGCGCGAATATCAGGTTGTTGAAAGCCGTACCAAAGAGCTAAGCATGCTTGCAGGTCAGGCTCAATTACAAAACGCTTAACGCTTCGCTTCTAAAGCTGCCAAACGCGTATCTATGCGCTCTACTACCTCAACTAAGCGAGCAAGTAATGCTTGGTTGAGGTGATCTTCAGCAAGCTCCTGTGTTTTAGGGGCTTGCGCAGCTAAGTTATCTTTTTGCTCAAGTATGGCTTCTCTAAACTCACTGGCATTTTCAACACCAAGTAATGACACCAATGCACCATGACCCGACTGCCCTGCAGTTTCAAAGCTTAAGCGGTATAACCCAAAAAAGCGCATAAGCGGCCCTTGGTTCAGCCCCACATCGGTTATTTTTTCAAGCGGTATAGATTTTTCTTCTTTAAATAAAATACCGCGTTTAACAACCAGCTTTTGCGTGAGTAATTGCGCCGACATAGCGGCCAAAATTTTACCTACCACCAGCCATACAACAAATAACACCACAGGTATAAGTGGAATGGTCACTAATGCAACGGCACTAAAAAAGCATGCCATGGTCATCCAGTATTGCTTCACTTTGGGATCAAAGCTGGCACTTTTTAAAATAGAGTTGCTCATTGGTTTATCCTCATTCCCATTTTATTAATCTAATCAAACGTATGCCTTTATTCAACTTATGTGATCAACGTCTTCAATGCAATTTAGCCACTTACATTCAGATAAACTTTCATACACTCTCTTACAAACGCCAATCAAAAATATAGCTACACTAAAGCCTAATAGCGTTGCGGCACACTTTACTTATCGCAAACAATTTTCACTTTTTACTTAACACCAAGGCTCCTATGAACACTTATATACAAAACTCACTACGGTTATTAGTTGGCACACTTGCACTTGGCAGTATTACTGCTCAAGCTGAGTCGCAGTTTTCATTAGGGGCGGTGTCATTTCTACCAGCTCACCTTATGCAGGTACCGACAGTGAAACGCTATTTTTACCTATCATTACTTACGAAGGCGAAAGGCTTAGTTTTAAAGGTTTGTCGCTTGATTATAAATTAGTGGAGCAGCAAGGTTTTAACTGGTCATTAGTTTTAGAGCCAGGTGATAACTTTGATACCTCAGATTCAGACCTTGCAGCCATAAAAGCCTTAGACGATAGAAAGCTATCACTCTACGCAGGCACGCAGGTTAGCTACACTGCAAGCTTTGGTAAGATAAGCGCCAGTGCTACTCATGATGTAATAGGCCACGGCGATGGCGCTAAATTTAAAACCAATTACAGTTACCCTATTAAGTTATCTAAACAACTAATGCTCGTTCCTTCTGTGGGTGTTGAGCTAAATAGCAGTGATGTATCTAACTATTATTATGGTGTAGCACAGGGCGAATCTACCACCTATGCGCCTTACGAACTTAGTTCTACGGTTAACTACAATGCGGGTTTATTTTTAATGTATTACATTAATAAAAACTGGAACGTAAATGCCATGCTTAACTATAAGCAGCTCGATTCTGGTATTGAAGACTCACCCATTATTGATACCGATAACACCACGACTGTGATGATGTCGGTTAACTATCGTTTTTAACCCCCCCTTTTGTTGGGTATTAATTAGGCATTAAAAAAGCCGAGCATACAGGGCTATGCTCGGCTTAGGTTTGGGAAAATATAACTGCTACTGCTTATTAATAAGTATGCTTACATTTTCTCTATCTGGGCCTATTACATTAAACGTGTAGGTACCTTGTTCGGTAATATTCAGTGCTATGTTGGCGCCTACCGCTTCAAGTGGTGTTAGTTCATCAATTACCACTACCGGCGTATCGCCTGCTCCACCGTAATCCACTGTGCTCCAATCTTCAGACGCTACTTTAAATTCGTAGTCGCCTACCTCTAATTCAATAGAAGCAGAGTAAATTGCATCACCCTCGTACATAAGTGGGTTATCAGTACTCCAGTCATTTAAGCTGCCGCGTATAAACACCGGTGTTTGTGCAAACATTTCTCCGTTGAGCACTTTTAGCGATACGTTATTTAAATCACTGGCGTCAAATATAAACTGGTATTCACCTTGCTCGGCAATGTCTATGGTCATATTTGCCCCCGCAACCGACAACTGCTCAGCAGTGCCAACCATTACACTGGCATCACTCTCAGCCGAGCCATAATCAACCGTGCTCCAATCTTCTGATGCGATTTTAAATTCATAGCTTGCAGCGCTCAGTGTTTTAGTAAAGGTGTAAATGCCTTTACCTTTATAACTTAGCTCATCGGTTACTCCCCAGTCATTAAGCGTACCGCGCACATAAATGGCAGTGCCTACAAATGGCTCTTCGTTGTATAAAGTAAGCGTTGGATTTTCAGGGTTTGAAGCATCAAGCGAAAATACATAGGTTGCATCAATAGCAGCGCTGAAGGTCATGTTTGCACCTGAGCGCGTTAATGGCTCACTTTGATTTTCAACTACCTCTTTATCAGCGTCAGTAAGCGCACCAAAATCAACTGTAGACCAATCTTCTGAGGCAATTTTAAATTCGTAGTCGCCAGCGCTTAGCGCAATTGCTATACGGTATTCACCCTCGCCAATATATTCAAATACATCACGTGTGCCCCAGTCGTTTAAAGTTCCGCGTACAAACACAGCGGTGCTGCCATAAGGTACTACATCAGGTGCGCCTACGGTTGCATTTGCACTTAAACCAGTACCTTGGCTCTCACCTTGGTTTTTAGTAAAAACAGCTAGTGTGTAAGGCGGTACAGTAAATGTGCCTTCGTTATCGCCTTGGGCAAAATTGGCGCTGGCCATGCTTGCATCAACACTGTTTTTTAATACGTCATGTAATTCAAAACCCGCTGCAGTGGCAATGGTATGGCTAAGAGTTTGCTCGGTTGCGTTAATCACCACTACAAGCGCGTCAAATGCTGGGTCTAAGTCTGTGAGTTCTTCACCATCATCAATGCTCATTACAATTAAGCCATGTTGCTGCGCTTTACCTACGTTATGAAAACCCACTCGCTCAATAACATCTTGCTCTGTGGTTAATCTAAATAGTGGGCTGCTGCTACGTATTTGTAAAAACTCGTTAAATACATCACCTGCATAGGCTATGTCTTGCGGCATTGCCTGTGCATCTGGATTAGCAGAGATAGGCATAATTTCAGACCATTTTTCTTGGTTCTTCTCTGCGTTTGGTAAACCAATGTTCCAGTTATTATTCTCTTTGGTTAAATCAACAGCATTAAACCAATCACCGGCATTATAGCTATCACGATCCATTGACTTTGAACGCAGTAAATCAGCGCCCAATTGCATAAATGGAATGCCTTGGCTCATAAGTGGTATAGACAATGCCATGTTGTGCGCGCGCACACGTTGCTCAATACTCATGCTTGATGCATGTTTGTATTGCAACTGATCCCACAGTGTTTCGTTATCGTGTTTTGATACGTAATGAATGCTATCCGCTGGGTCAAGTGCATATGCCGTTGGCTGAGTGTTCCAAGTAAAGCTATTACCTTTAGATGAATTACCTTTAAAGTCTTTTAAAATGTAATTTTGTAAGTTGCCCGCCAGCGATAACCGTAACGTGTCTTGTTCAGCTAGGTTGCCATCTGTCGGGTTATTGCTAAACATTGCACCACCACGCACGGCTTCACGAATACGGTCGTTAAATGTACCCACCTCTGAGCCTGCCATATCAGCCTGTTTAGCTTGTGTGAATAAACGATTGTTAGCTACTTCACCAAAATCCCAGCCTTCACCGTAAAAATAGTTATCTGGGTCAACTGCTTGCACGGCTTCACGCGCAGCTAATATTGATGATTTAGGCATATGCCCCATAACATCAAATCTAAAACTGTCGTAGCCAAATTCACGCGCTAAAATAACTAATGAATCAGTAACAAACTTATCCATCATTACATGCTCTGTAGCTGTATTTTCACAACACGTTGAGCGCTCTATTTCACCACTTACTTCGTTATAGCGATGGTAGTAACCCGGTACTAGCTTATCAAATACCGACTTATCCCAAATACCCGATGATGTTGTGTGGTTATAAACCACATCCAGTACAACACGAAGTCCTACTTCTTGCAGTGATTGCACCATGGCGCGGGTTTCTTTAACGCGGGCAATGCCCTCTGGACTTGAGGCGTACGAGCCTTCAGGCGCTATAAAGTAATGCGGGTCGTAACCCCAGTTAAAGCCGTCTAAATCACGCATCGCACTGGCTAATGCTTGTGCATCGTCTGAGCCTGGTAGGTAACTTTGCATAATATCGACAATCGTGCTGTTTTTATCTTCGATTTTACATGCATCAGCTTCATCGTTAATACGTTCACATAATTTACCTAAGGTGTCTGTAATTTCCACACGCTGCGAGGTATCCTCTTCAATGGTGCCAATATCAGTCACTGGCAGTAAATGAAAGTGTGTTAAGCCTTTATCTGCTAATTGCTTAAGGTGCTGCATTGGCACGCTTTCAAGTTCAGTGAATGCAAGGTATTTACCGCGGTTTGCTTCGCTTACTGACTGAGCACGTACACTAAAATCACGTACATGGCCTTCATAAATAACCGCATCTTCTGGGTTAGTAATAGTAGGCACGATACGCTCGTCCCAGCCTTCTGGTTTAGTGTCATCATCGGCTAAATTAATCAGCTGGCTGTATAAACCATTGGTAGATACATTGAGTGAGTAAGGGTCTGTACTCCAAAGCGACTCTATTTGCTGAGTCAGTGGGTGGTAAACATCAAAATTAAAGCGGTAATAGTGGCGGTCGTATTGCATATCTAAACTTGCTTGCCAAATACCTGTCTGTGTATTTAATGTCATTGGTATAGAGTGCACTTGTGTTTTGGCATCATCGAACACGTTTAGCACCATGTTATTAGCGGTGGGTGCCCACACAGTTACATCAATCGCGTTATTGCCATAAGTTATGCCAAGTACAGCTTCGTTAGCATCGTCTTCGCCTTGTGTGTAAAGGGCATCGAGTGCTTTAGCGGTTTGCACATAGCTTGCTTCTAGCAGCTTACCTTCACTATCGTAACCGGCAATAACAAGCTGCGATTTTATAAGCGCTTTAGCCGTGTTTGTATCCCAACTTCCTTCGTATGCGTTCCAAGTGGTTAAATGCGGTACTTTTGCCGCTTGCTCATCAGTTAAACTACTTGATTGCAGCGTAACAGTATCGCCGTTTAAACCAGTATCTATACCCACTTCCAGCTCAGCCGTAGCTGATGAATGCAACTTAATTAGGCTTGTAAGCTCGTTACTTGGTTTATACAAAATAGTATTTAAATCAATCCAATGCGCTGAAGCACCTGTTATAGCAACGGCGCGTTCGCCCAAACTTAAAATAGGATACTCAAACACCGAAGGCTCGCCATGAATGGTAAAGTTCATACGTTGAAAGGTTTCATCGTCTTGCATCAGCGGCATAGTTAAATCCACATCACCAAACGCTTTACCTGACCCTTCTGTACCAATATGAATAATAAAATTGGCACATTCGTTATAACCCTCTTTAAGATTAATTATCCAATACGCACCATAGTTAGGGTCAATACCATCGTATTCATGGCCGTTGGCCCAATCGCTGGTATCAAATGGCGGTGCATAAGCATCGCATATCTCGTTATTCCACGAATGTAATCGGTAGCCTTCGTAGTTATCATCGGCTAAGCGGTTATAAAATAAAACCGCCTCTCCTTCCCCTGCAAATACCACAGGGTCTGGCAGGGTTGGGTCGGCGCCAACCACACAGCTTTCGTTATTTTCATCAGGTATTGTCGGTGCAGGGCACGATATAGGTTCGGGATCGACACATTGTGTCCCCGCTTCATTAGGGACTTGTGGCACATTACAGGTAAGTAATGGTTCACCAGATTCAACATCATCTGTTCCACCACACGCTGCTAATAGCATTAACGCTAACGTTATTAGCAAATATTTAGGCATAGTTATAATTTTCATTTTTAAACGCTCCGTTTGCTAATTAATGACTGTATGTAAAACCAAGGTAGAACTGACGACCAAAGTACTGAGTCGTCCCTGTTCGTTGCTCTGAGCCAAAGTAACTTTGGGTTGGTTCATCGGTTAAGTTATTAACTTGCAAAAGCATTGTTAGCGAGTCGCTAAAGCGATAAGAGGTTTGAAAGTCGACTACGGTTTCGGCATCAAAATTAACTACTTGCTCGTTAATGGCAACCTGCTCCGATACAAACTCATCGCGGTAACGCACATTAAGGCGGGTTTCAAAATCGTCTAAAGCATAAAACACTGTGGCATTAAGCACGTTATTAGACAGCCCAGGTAAAGATTGCGCTAATGTATCGCCCCCTAAACTGGTAATCGATTCAATTTCACTTTCGGTGTATGAGTAACTTGCGTTAGCGCCTAAGCCATTAAATGGCGAAGGTAAAAAGGTAAACACTTGCGTATACGCAAGCTCTAGCCCTCTAATGTAGCCACCTTCACCGTTATTAACTGCCGTGGTGTAAATACCGTTAGTTGTGGCAACTTGCTCGCCACTAACGGGGTCTTCTATAAAGTCAGGTACGTTAAAGCCGTTGCCTTTAAAGTCGAAGTTTTCGATTGATAAGATTTCAACAAACGAGTCTATATTTTTATAAAATAACGCCGCAGCGATAGTGCCATTACCTTCTTCAAAATAATATTCGTAAGATAAGTCGTATTGGTCGGCATAAAAGGGTTTTAAAAATGGGTTATTAGTACTTGAACCATTAATAACACCATCATCACTCACATTTGCACTGGCATCGCCCGCTAAGCGGTTAATTGGCGCACGCGACATTACTTTAGCCGCAGCAAAGCGTACAAGTGAATTATCGTTAAGTTGCAGGTTTAAATTTAATGATGGTAAGTAGTCGGTGTATTTAGTGCCTAATACATTAGGTGCGTATAAATTATTTACAATGCCGTTCTCATCAACAATATTTTGCGCACCTAAGCGTGCATCGCCTGCTACGTTCTCTAGTACCGTTGCTGATTGGTCGGTTTCGATACGGCGTACACCCACATTACCTGATAGGTCAAGGCCGGCAATTTGCGTGTTAATATTTACCATAACGTACGCGGCTAGCACATCTTCAAACACCGAGCCGCTTTGTAACACTGACCACGAATAGTTCGTTGTGTAACCTTGCGCGTCGTCTACACCATCGGCATTGCCCCATGTTTGAACGGGTTCTGGCGTGCCATCTGGAAACCATGCATTAAGTGCTTTATCTAAATCAATGGCTAAATACGATGGGAAATAACTAAAGTCGCCCTGCCAATCAACCACTGATGCCATATCGTCGGTTAAACGCAAAGGGGGCTGCGTTGTTGAAAATGTCCCGTCGTTACCGTACTCAAATACCGAGCGTTTTCGGCTGTATTCTCTATCTGAGTAGCGTGCACCAAACTCTACTGAGCTAAAAATATCGCTTTCTAACTCGTATTTAAAATCGAGTCTAAATGCCGTTACTTCATCTTCTGTTTGATCAGGGTAAATACCATATTTACTGACCATTACTCGGTCTATATCGCTAAAGGCGGCCGCCTGATTAAACCCAACGTCAGGTAAATTTAACCCATTTAACTGATAGTTAATTGCAACGTTGCTATCAAATACCGGCGTTTCTGCATTGGCATCTTCTGCTACTAAGCTCCACAACAAACCGTTTCTAAAATTACTTTTTGCGCGAGAAAGCGCTACATCAGCATTAACATTTAGTCTATCGGTTACTTGCCAATCGGCATTAACGCCAAAGCTGTCTACTTCGTCAAAATCTTGGTTGTCGTCATTCACTATTTCAACACGGGTATAACTTTTCGAAGTACGATTAACCGCAGCACCAATTACAGCATTGCCATCAAGTTGCGCATTTACGTATGCTGCAGATGGGCCGCCTAATTTAACCCTAAAACCGCGGGCAAATGACTCTTTATCAAAGCGCGATAAAAACGCATCACCTTTTAATTTAAAGTTATCTACCGGTGCCCACTCTATGGCAGCTAAGTAGCCATTACGGGTTTCTTCACCGCCTAAATGCTGTAGCTCAAAGCCCTCGCTAATGTATTCACTTTCTGGGCTATCTATGGGGCCATCTGTGTCGTTTGGTGCGCCTTCAACATCTTTTCTATCGTTGTATGCAAGGCCAATGAACTGTGTTGCTACACTTGGCTGAAATAAACGCGCAAATCCCAGTGCTACACCTAATGTATCGTCTAAATATTTACCTTGATACGAAAAACTAATTCGGTCGCCAAATTCTGTGGCATCCGATACCTCAGATGCACGGTCGTTATACATACCGCGCACATTAGCTACAAATTTATGCTTTTGATCATTATTGAGTGGGCTGGCTGTTTCAAGCTCTACCGTACCTGCCACACCACCTTCTATAAGCGATGCCTTTGGCGATTTATATACTGCCGCAGAGCTAATTAATTCTGATGGGTATTGGTCAAACTCAATACTGCGGCTACCACTTGTAGATACTTGCTCGCGGCCATTAAGTGTTGAAAATACAAACCCGCCCGACAGCCCGCGTATATTAATTTGTGCAGCCTGCCCACCAGTGCGCACAGCTGAAATACCCGGTAAACGAGTCAGTGCATCGGCCATTGAAATATCAGGTAATGCGCCTAGGTCATCAGCAGAAATTTGTTCTGACACCGTATCGCTAAATCGCTTTTGGTTAAGCGATTGAATTAAGCTGCGACTAAAGCCGCGCACTTCAATAATTTCTAAATCTTCAGCTTGTGTGCTGGGTGATTGATTTGTTGAGTCTTCGTTTGCAGCCAATGCACTATTAGCGGCAAATAAAGCCAGCATAAGTGCACTTAGTTTAAACTTGTCCATGTGTGTGAACCTTTGAGTTATTGTTGTCAGGTGTTGCTGTGTTGTTTAAAACACAACCAACAAATTGTAACTAAAAGGTAAAATTAATGTGATGAATACGTATGCAGGGCATGAGGGTTAGGCTGCAGGGGCATATAGGCACGCGCCCCTGCATCGGGAACGCGATTTAAAGGCTTAGCACCACTTTTATCGCAAGGGCAATAAATACGACTCCCAGTATTTTATCAAGCCACGGACTTTGCTTGGTAAAGCCAAAGCGATTTTTTGAAACCTCTGTCAGCAACGCCACCAGCAAATACCAGCCGGTATCAATTACAAACACGGTTAAACACATAATTATACCCACGCTTAAAGTAAGTAGCTGAGGGTCAATAAACTGCGAGAACAAGGCTAAAAAGAAAATAGCGAGCTTGGGGTTCAAAAAGGCAATAGCAAAGCCATCTTGTAAAGCTTGGCCAGCACTTACTTCACTTTTTTGTACTTCAAGTTCGTTATTGCTCGGTTTTGCTAGCAATATTTTTATACCTAAATACGCCAAATAGGCTGCGCCTAAATACACCAGTATTTGATAAACAGTCGGAAACTGCATCATTAAAGCGCCTAGCCCTAATAACGATGCACCTGCGTATAACCCCACACCAGTACCATGGCTGAGCGCAGCAAGCATTCCGTTTTTCATACTGCCGTTAAGTGAGTGCTTTAAAACCACCGCTAAACTTGGCCCTGGCGATATTGCCCCCATCATACAAATAGCCGCTAGGCTTAACCATACTGTAAATGTCATTTAAAGCTCGTCAATTTCAATAAGTAATGTATAACCGTGCACTTGGCCATAAAAACCGGTTATTGGCACTGCGTTTATTACTTTCCAGCCATCTTGATTTAATTCCTGTATGCGATCATTCAGTGCGGCTATATCTACGCCACCCAAAAAACGAGTCTTTCTAAATTCGATTACTTTTTGCATTTTAATCCTTGTGTATCTTATACCAATTCGCTTATTTAAGTGATCTTTTTTGAGGACGGAAAAACGTGTTGATAGCTAGGCAAAAAATTCGCTATTTAGTTGTTCTAAATTAGAATTTTTTAACGCAGGTAGCGACACGTTTAGGCCCGCAAAATGATTAAGTAATATTGCGGATTGGTATTATAAGGTGTATTCAAAATCGTAGTAGTGAATCCCTTGCTCAATACGTATTTTCATACTGCCCGTTAACCCTTCTAGCTCATGAGTGCCTGAGTCGGGAATTACATTTAAAATCAGACTGTCTTGGCCTTTATCCATAGTACCAAAATGCTGTAATACAAAGCTGCCTTTTTTACCTTCAAGCTCGCCTATTACTTGCTCTATAGCAACATAACCGGCACTGCCTTGTGTAGGAGTCATGGCGCTTAGCATTTCGCCTTGGCTGGTGGCATTTAAGCTGCCTTTAAATGTTTTATCTATCGACATACGCCCTAAATTAACGCCGTTTTGGCCGCTTGCGTAGCCTTCTATTGGGGCCAGATTTACATTAAATTCTCCACTTACGGTTGCAGTAGTCATAACGTTTCCTTATTGATGCTAATGTTTAAAAGTATTGATTTTTATTATCTTAGTGCCATATCTATACCTTAACCTTTAAAAAGAATCCACTATGTCAAAAACAAGCCCTAAGCCCGAAAAAGCCGCTTTTAGTAGTTTATTACCTATTTTTGCGTTTATTAAACCGTATAAATGGATGGTAGTGGCGGCACTTGGCGCCCTTTTAGTCACCGCTGGTGTTAACTTATCATTGGGCCAAGGGGTTAAGTTTGTCATAGATCATGGCTTTATTGCTGGCTCCCAAGCGCAGCTACAACAAGCTGTATTAGTGCTTATTGGTTTAATTAGTTTATTGGCCGTGGGCACCTTTAGCCGCTTTTATTTAATGTCGAGGATTGGCGAACGAGTTAGTAACGATATTCGCAAAGCGGTGTTTAATCGCATTGTTACCTTGCACCCAAGTTACTTTGAAGAAAACCGCAGTGGCGAGCTTATGTCGCGTTTAACAACCGACACCACCTTGCTGCAATCGATTATTGGCTCTTCCTTTTCTATGGCGCTGCGCAGTGCATTAATGTTAGTGGGTGGCTTGGTAATGCTATTAGTGACTAACTTAAAGCTTACGCTCGTAGTGGTTGCGTGTGTGCCGCTAGTATTGGTGCCGATGATGGTATTTGGCAAAAAGGTTCGCAAACTTGCAAGTTCTAGCCAAGATGCAATAGCCGATATAAGCACCTATGCCGGCGAGATCATTCAAAATATTAAAGTGGTACAAAGCTATAGCCACGAACAGCGTGAGCAACACGCCTTTGCACTTGAAACAGAAAAAGCCTTTAACGTTGCCAAAAGCCGTATTAAACAGCGCTCTTTTTTAATTGCTGCGGTAATATTTTTAACCTTTAGTGCGATTAGCGTAATGCTCTGGGTAGGCGGTAGTGACGTATTAGCAGGCACCATGACAGGCGGTGAGCTAGGTGCATTTGTGTTTTACGCCATTATGGTGGCCATGTCGGTGGCTACCGTAGCCGAGGTTTACGGCGAGCTACAACGAGCTGCTGGGGCGGCAGCGCGCCTACTTGAATTACTGGCCGTCAAAAGTGAAATAGAAAACCCTGTCACTCCACAAGACGAAAAGCTATTAATAAAGACTGACAGCCCCGCCATTGCACTTGAAAATATTAGCTTTAACTACCCATCTCGCCCCGATGTAAGCGCACTTAACAAAATAAGTTTAACAATAGAGCAAGGTAAAACAGTGGCTATTGTAGGCCCCTCTGGCGCAGGTAAAACTACGTTATTTGAATTACTACAGCGCTTTTACGACCCTGCTCACGGCGCGATTAAATTTCATGATGTAAATATTAAAGACATATCGCTTACCACCCTGAGGGACAAAATGGGCATGGTGGCACAAAACCCTATTTTATTTAGCTCAGATGTAATGCATAACATTCGCTACGGCAACCCAAACGCCACTGACGAGCAAGTATATGCGGCCGCAAAACATGCTCATGCCGATGAATTTATTCAGCAATTACCGCAAGGTTATAACAGCTTTTTAGGTGAGCAAGGCGTAAGGCTATCGGGTGGTCAAAAGCAGCGTATTGTATTGGCACGCGCTATTTTAAAAGACCCAGAAATACTGCTTTTAGATGAAGCCACCAGTGCACTCGATGCGCAAAGTGAGCACCAGGTACAAGCCGCGCTTGAGCATTTAATGCAAAATAGAACAACGTTAATTATTGCCCATAGGCTGGCAACGGTTAAACATGCCGATGTGATTGTAGTAATGGAAAATGGGGAAATAAGAGCAACAGGGAGCCACCAGCAATTGCTAGCAAGCTCCCCTTTGTATCAGCGTCTTTGTGAATTGCAGTTCAACAAAAACTAACCTTCTGTGTTTGGCACTATTTGAATTTCTACACGGCGGTTTTGAGCTCGGCCGTTAGCGCTATCGTTAGTGGCTATTGGGCGGGTTTCGCCGTAGCCTGTAGTGCTAATACGTGCAGCCATAATTTGCTGGTTCACTAAGTAATTTTTAACGCTTTGCGCGCGCTCGCGCGACAGGTTCATATTGTAGCTGTCTTTACCTGTGCTATCTGTGTGACCTTCCACGCTTAGGTAGGTTTTTTCGTATTTGTTCATTACTTTAGCAATGGCGTTTAGAGTATCGTTAAAACCTGATGAAATATAAGATTGGTCTGTCGCAAAGGTAATATTAGATGGCATAACTAAACGTAAGTTATCGCCCTCACGTACAACTTCAACCCCTGAGCCTGCTAGTTCATCACGAAACGCTTCTTCTTGCTTATCCATGTAATCACCTACAGCAGCACCAGCTAGTGCGCCAATAGCAGCACCAATAAAGATACGCTTATCTTTATGATTACCCGTTGCTTTACCTAATACGCCACCTGCGGCTGCACCAATTGCGGCGCCCTTGCCTGTGTTGTTCATTTCGCAACCACTTAGCAATACAGCTACTACGGTTACGCTTAAAAGTGATTTAGTTAAAGTCATGTGATGTCCTATTCATTAAGAATTATAAAGCGAGTATGCAAATACATGTATGAACAAACTATGAAGAGCATGTTAAAAGCAGTTCGCTTTATACCAATCCACTTAATTAAGTGGATTGGTATTATTTGTAGATTACGAATTAATGTATGCATTTAATAAAAGTGTCATACTCCTTTGTGACAATTTAATGAACTTTAAAAAAGGATATGAGCTCAATGTTAGTCGCTATTTTTAGACAGTTTTTTTTACTTGGCTGCATGAGTTTTGGTGGCCCTGCTGCCCATTTAGGCTATTTTAAACGCCACTTTGTAGACACACTAAACTGGTTAAGCGATACCCGCTACGCGCAGCTTATTAGTTTAAGCCAAGCGCTGCCCGGGCCTGGTTCAAGCCAAGTGGGCTTTGCAATTGGTGTTGAGCGGGCGGGGGTTATTGGTGGCATTACCGCATTTATCGCTTTTACCTTACCGTCTTTTTTAATCATGTTGTTATTAGCGGTAAGCGCGCATCAGTTTGATGCTGTTTACTTTGCTATTATTGCAGGCTTAAAACTGTTTGCGGTTGTTATTGTGGCCGATGCAACACTCACTATGGCAAAAAGCTTTTGTACCAGCGCTGCGCTCAAGCTTATCGCAGTAATGAGTACCTTGGCTTTATTACTATTTCCTTTACTTGGCACGCAAATAGCTATTTTAGTGAGTGCCGCTGCTATAGGCGCAATTTGGCCTCTGTTACAGCTCAACACCCAGACTGAGCCTAAAGCAGATACCAAAAGCGCGTTTAGGTGGCTCCCTTTAGGCTTATTTGTATTACTACTCGCTATTAGCTTTATACCTTTAGGTGATGACCTTGCTTTGTTTGCTCCTTTTTACCAAGCGGGCGCTATGGTATTTGGAGGCGGGCATGTGGTATTGCCTGTATTGCAAGCTGGCGTACCGGCGCTAAGTAACGATCAATTTTTAAGTGCGTATGCCAGTGCTCAAGCAATTCCTGGCCCCATGTTTACAATAGCCACTTACTTAGGCGCGCAACTCACTTCAGAGCAACCCTTAATAGGGGCCATAGCTGCAACCCTACTTATTTTTACACCGGGTTTTTTATTAATGCTGGCGTTTCAAAAAAGCTGGTTAAACCTGGCAAGTAAACCTCGCTTTGCAAGCTCTATTGCGGCGCTTAACGCTGCCGTAGTTGGCTTTTTAGCGGCGGCTTTGTACTCACCTATTTGGACATCGGCCGTTCACAACCTATGGCAGGTTGCATTGGTTATTGCTGCTTTTGCATGGCTAAGAATGAAAAAGCCACCTATTTGGTGGCTATTAGCTTTATTTATTAGTGTGGGCCTTGTTCAGCACTATTTGCCATTACTTTAAAGGTCGGCTTATCGGTTTGCTGTGCATTAGGCGGGCTTAATTGCCCGCTAACACTTTGATACGCTCTAAGGCCAAATACTGGCAACACTGCCAATAAGTGATCCATAATTTCGGCTTGTAAATGCTCGTAAGATATCCAGCGTTTGTCTTCACTAAAGCAATAAAACTCAATCGGTAAACCGTGGTTCATTGGTTGTAGCTCACGCACCATGAGCGTCAGTGAGGTATTTATTCTGTTATGCTGCTTTAAATAGCCCTCGGCGTAGCGGCGAAACAAGCCTAAGTTAGAAACCGGATCAGGCAACGAGGCAACACGTATATATTCATGCAATGGTATAGCTGCATCTATTTGTTTTCTAAATTCGTCACTTACTAAGCATATGCTGTGCATATCAATATTTAGCGAGCGCTTAATACGTCGGCCGCCAGATTCTTGCATTCCTCGCCAGTTTTTAAACGACCCTGCTACCAGCATATAAGTAGGAATAGTCGTAATGGTGTTATCCCAGTTACGCACTTTTACGGTGTTTAGCCCTAAGTCTATTACTTCACCGTCGGCGCCGTAGTTTTCTACTTGAATCCAATCGCCGTAAGTAACTAATCGGTTTGCCGCAATTTGAATACTGGCTACAAAGCCTAAAATAGTGTCTTTAAAAACCAATAAAGTAACAGCGGCTATCGCACCAAAACCCGACAAAATATAGGTAGGCGATTTTTCAAGCACAATGCTGACTATTAAAATTGCACACACAATAAAGGTGATCAGCTTAACAACTTGTAATAAGCCCTGAATTGGCACTTCGCGGGCAAAATCTAGCTGGTTATAAATAGCGCCGGCAATGCTTACAATGCTGCTAAAAATAAAGCCTACATGAATAATTAATATACCTTGGCCAATGGTTTTTAGTATTTCGGCACTGAGCTCATTAACAGGGTAAACGCTGTCGAAGGTTGCTAAAAAAAGCACGCTACATAACATACCGGCTATGCGCTTATTAAGTTTTGTGAGCAACGGAGAAAGTAACCCTATGCGCTCTGGAGATAACTTAGTCACCACTTTTTGAATGCCTGGCAGCATTAATCGGCGTGTAAATAAATACACCACTAACAACGAAAAAACACCAATAGAGGCTGCAGTAATTGCACTTAAAAAATCTGCGTCGGGTACTTTTTCAAACCAAGGAGCGATTAGCTCCTGCAGGTGGGTATTGGTCATAGTGTTTCTATTTCCTTACAAATGGGTGGCTCAGGTAAATCGTGTTGGGCATAAATGCTGGCAAGTTGCGCGTCTTTAGCAACCCATAGCTCATTAACGTACTTTTGAAAGTGGCTTCTAAATGCTTTGTCGTGTTGGTAACTACCTAACATTTTCTGGTTTATAGCAACCACGTCAATAGAAACATAAATTGAATCAAGCTCGCCCTTTAAAATATTACGACAAACATGGCTCGTGCTGCCGCTGTACACCACACTAGTATTTAGCATGGCGTCAAATTGCTCGCCAAGTACCTCAAGTGCAAAGGCAATGCCGCCCGCTTTGGGCTTGAGTAAATGTTTAAACGGGCTTTGCTGGCTTGCATGCTTTGCGTGCGTGTAGCGGGTGCCTTCAACAAAATTAATTATGGTGGTGGGATTATTCCTAAAATTACGACAGCTTTGCTTGGTACGCTCAACATCTAGCCCTTTAAGCTTGGGGTTTTTAGCAAGCTGCGCTTTAGTTACGCGCTTCATAAAAGGCATGCCCATAGCCCATGCGCCAGAGCCAATAAATGGCACATACTTTAATTCGTCTTTTAAAAAAAACTTTGGCGCAGGTAAAACATTAATTGAGCTAAGTACCACAATATCTAACCAGCTCATGTGGTTACAAATTAGTAAGTACCAACTTTTTGAATTTACATCGCCGTTTATGTTTACTTTTATGTTGGCGCAGCCCAGCCACAAGCCAAACCGATTGCCGTTACACCAGCCTCGGTACACGCTATGCAGTATGGTGTTAATTATAGAAAAAGGCAGGACAAGCTTTATTAACCCTAGCATTAATACTAAGGTGCCAAAAATGATTACATTTGAAAAAATCACGCAGCCTACAATTAAGCCGTTGAGCCAATTTGGTAACCACTTTTTTAGCATAATTGTAAGCCCATTTTTTATTACCTTATTATTTATGGTTTTGTTCGAGCTGCAAAAGCGTGTGCTCTTTTTCTTCCCATAAACGGTTTAATTCACTTTGAAAGCCGACTCTAAACTCAGAGTCGCCAGTGTAATCACCGATCAACTCCTCGCTTACTGGGCGAATGTCTACATGCACATTAATTTGCTTCACTTTGCCGCCGGCAAAGTCCATAAACGTAGGGATGCCATCGGGGTAATGAATGGTCACATTAACCATTTTAGAGATTTGCTCACCCATGGCTTGCATTACGAATGCGATCCCGCCTGCTTTTGGCTTTAATAAATGCGGAAAAGGGCTATTTTGGCGAGCATGTTTTTGTGTTGTAAAACGTGTACCTTCTACAAAATTAACAATGCTTACTGGCATTTCTTTAAATTTTTCACAGGCTTTGCGGGTGGTTTCTATGTCTTTACCACGTAGCTTTGGGTTCTTTTTTAGCTGCGCTTTGCTGGTGCGGGTCATAAACGGAAAGTCGAGCGCCCACCAGCACAGACCTAAAATTGGCACGTAAATTAGCTCTTTTTTCAAAAAGAAATTTAAAAAAGGTATTTTACGATTAAATACACGTTGCAGTACTAATATATCTACCCAGCTTTGGTGGTTAGCAATCACTAAGTACCAGTCTTTTAATTTGGTTTCTTCAAGGCCGGTAACGTTAATTTTTGTTGGCGTGAATAAGCGTTGGTTAATGCTATTAACCGACACCCAAATAGTGGCACACTGTTTAGCAACCCAGCTTAAAAGCTTTTGCATAGGCTTGATAGGGATTAATTTTAATAGCCCACAAACAAAAATAGGCACAAACCAAATAAGTGTGTTTATTGTATAAAGCATAATACTTAATACACTGCGGATTACTGACATTTATTTACTTTCCTTTAAACAATGCGCGCCAAACAGCGACGCTTTTAATTCTGAGAGTGTACGGTTAATCTTCGAAGTAAGTATAACCTTCAAGCCCGGCATTAAGCTCGGTTAAATACCCTGCTTTACACTGCTCAGACACAGCTAGCTTGTTGACCAATAATTCAAAGTTTTGTGCCAAAATGGCGCTATCATAGTCAACAAACTTTAATACATCCTTAACGCTATCACCTTTAATAGCATTGGTTAATACATAACCGTCATCAGTAAGCTCTACATGCACTGAGTCGGTGTCGCCAAATAAGTTATGTAAATCACCTAAAATTTCTTGGTAAGCCCCCACCATAAACATGGCTATATGGTATTGCTCGCCATGTTGGTACTCAGGTATAGGTAAACTGGTTTCTATGCCCGCGCCTTCTACGTACTCACGAATTTGCCCATCTGAGTCACAGGTAATATCTTGAATAATAGCGCGCTGGGTAAGCGGTTTATCTAAATTTTCGATAGGCATAACTGGAAACAACTGCTCAATGCCCCATACATCAGGTAACGACTGAAACAGTGAAAAGTTAACAAATAGCTTATCGGCTAGCTTTTCGTGTAAATCGTCAAGTACCTCACGGTGCGCACGCGCGTTATTGCTAAGTGATGCGCGTACTCGGTGCAAAATAGTAAAATATAATTGCTCTATTTTCGCCCACTCTAGCATGCTTACTAACCCATGCACGTATTGGTCGTGCGCTTCGCTAAATAAGTGCATCGCATCGTGGTAAATCTCTAGCGCCATACGCGGGTTTAAACGCTGTAAACACTGCCACATTTCATCAAGCACTAGCGCACTGTTTTTAAGTGGCGGTTCTGGATTTGGATGATTTGGCGCTTTTTCTACGTCTATTACATCGGTAATTAACACCGCGTGGTGCGCTGTTAAAGCACGCCCTGATTCGGTGATAATGGCTGGGTGCGTAAGTTGATGTTGGTCGCACACCTCAGCAAAAGCATTAACCACATTACGTGCGTATTCTTCAACGGTGTAGTTCATCGAGCACGCACTGCGTGAGCCTGAGCCTTCGTAGTCAACCCCTAAGCCACCGCCTACATCAACTGTATTAAGCGGCACTCCTAGCTGGGTAAGTTCAGCAAAGTGGCGCGCGCATTCACGCAGGGCGCGGTGTATGTCGCGTATGTTGGCAATTTGAGAGCCAATATGAAAATGCACCATTTGCATTAAATGTAATTTATTATGCTTTTTAAGCACCTCAACAGCACTAAGCACTTGGCCTGCGGTTAAGCCAAATTTGCCTTTTTCGCCCCCGGTATTTTGCCACTTACCTTTGCCTACTGAGTTTAAGCGAATACGTATACCAATGGCAGGCTCTATGCCTAGGTTATCTATTTCTTCAAGTAAGGTTGTCAGCTCTGAGAGTTTTTCGACGACTATTTTAACGCTGTGTCCCATCGCTTGACCAATACAGGCTAAACGTAAAAATTCACTGTCTTTATAGCCATTGCACACAATAGTAATGGGTTTATCGGCTACCCCTAAAATTGCCATAAGCTCAGGCTTTGAACCGGCCTCTAGGCCAACTAAACCACTTGGGTGCGCCAATAGTTTACTGACCACCGAGCGTTGCTGATTTACTTTTATAGGGTATACACACGTGTACTTGCCTTGGTACTCGCGGCTGCTGCGCGCTAAGGTAAATGCATGAGTGAGTGTATCTACTCTATTTTTTAAAATATCGGTAAAGCGCACCAACACCGGCAATGTTAAACCTTGCTGCTTAAATTGCTCTGTGAGCTGCGTTAAAGAAATCGCATTTTTAGATTGGTCACCATCTGGGTAGGCAACCAGCTCGCCTTGTGCGTTAATATCAAAATAGCCATCGCTCCAATGAGCAACATTATATGTAGCGCGTGCTGTTTCTAAACCCCAAGTCATGGCAACTCTTCTTTAATCAATTAGCTATAAAGGCGCATTTTAATACGTCACTACCCCCTACGCTAACAAAAATTGAACTTTAACTCGATACTGGCTAACTTTATTGGCAAAGCAGTTAAAATTTCATTGAGCAAAACGCGAAGCACTGGCAGAATTGCCCCTTTTTCATACTCAACTTAAAAAGTGTAAAAGCAACTATGGCAAATTTAGATCAAAGTAAGTGGTTTACAGAAATTAGCGACCGCGATGGCAGCGCATTTTCATTACGTATCAACAAAAAGTTGGATGAAAAACAGTCTCCTTTTCAAAAGGTAGAAATGTTCGAAACCACAGACTTTGGTAATTTAATGATCATCGATGGCTGTACTATGGTAACTACCCGCGAAAACTTTTTTTACCATGAGATGATTAGCCACCCTGCACTTTTAGCGCACCCAAACCCTAAAAACGTGGTAATTATTGGCGGCGGCGATTGCGGTACATTACGTGAAGTTTTAAAACACCCAGGTGTAGAAACCGTAACGCAAATAGATATAGACGAAGTAGTCACGCAAATGTCGTTAAAATACTTCCCAGAGCTTTGTGAGTCTAACAACGATGCACGCGCAACTGTTATGTTTGATGATGGTATTAAATACATGCGTGACGCTGCGGGCGAGTCTATTGATGTTGTTATTGTTGATGGTACAGACCCAGTAGGCCCAGGCGAGGGTTTATTTAACCACGCGTTTTACACTAGCTGCTTAAATGCATTACGCCCTGGTGGTATTTTAGTGCAGCAAAGCGAATCGCCATTAATGCATATGCCACTGCTAGTAGAAATGCGCGAGGCCATGCTAAGTGTGGGCTTTAACGACTTGCAAACACTGCCATTTCCACAGCCAATTTACCCAAGCGGTTTATGGTCAGTAACGCTTGCTCGTAAATCACAAGCATTTAATGGCTTTAGAGAAGCCGATGCCGAGCAAGTTGCACAACAAAGCGAATACTACAACAGCGGTATTCATCACGGCGCACTTGCTACACCAAACTTTATGAAACGCGCATTTGATAAAAAATAATTCACACTTTTTTTGAAACTAAAAGGGAGCTTTAAAAGCTCCCTTTTTCGTACTTTAAAAGCGCCATTGAGCGTTAGCCATAAGTTGCTGCTGCGATAGTCGCTGAGCAAACCCACTACCCGGCCTATTTTGTACAAAGCTATGCAGCGCCGAGCCTTCAACACCTATTTGTAGCGTATCTGTTAATTGGTAACGCCACGTAGCTGTTAAGCCTTCGCCATGGCTGGCGTTAGGGTCAAATGCGGTGGTGTCATCGTCATCTACTTTAAAATAATCATACCTAAGCGATAACCTATGCTTACCCGTTTTATGGCTGAGCATTAAATAATGGCTATAAAAACGGTTATAAATAAGCTTATTAGCCCCCATTTCAGTTTTACCATCGAGTAGCTGGGCAATCAAACGGGTTTTACCTGTAAATTTATATAACCACGCTAAGCTGCTAAAGCGAGTATGCCAAGCATACTGCCCTGTTGTGCGATTAAAAATGCTGGGATCGGCGTTATTATCGTAATAATAAAACCTAAACTGCGAGCGTTTTAAATAATCCCAATGCACGCCGGCATAGTAGCCAAAGCGGCCATCTACTTCTTCAAAAGGCAGCACTTGGTTAGCTTGCCAACGTAATTCGTCACTACTTAATGCCGCAATAGGTGCAAATTGTACACTTTCGTTAAATGTTGTTTGCCTGTCGTGCAGCGCAAAGCCGCGCCACGAAAGCAACGTCCCTGTTGGGTCGTTCCCTTTATAAATAGCAGCGCTCACACTAAAACTATGCTTAGAATTAAAACGTTTACCTGGGCGCTTAATGCTAAGCTCACCACCTATGGTGCGAAGCTCTTCGCCAAGCCAACTGTTTATGGCCGAATTAGTATAATTGTAAGGCGAGGTCCAGCCTATATCGGGGTTTTCTAGCGACATACTAGGGTAAAACCCACCGAGCTTTACATGCCATTTATAACGGCTGTTTACTAACGGCTGATACTGGAAATATGCTTGGCTTAAACCTAATGTGGTGTTCGGCTCTTGATTAGCATTAACAACGGCATGTGCGCTCCAGGCGCTACTTAAATCGGCCTTAAAATCTATAATTCCTTGCGATAACAAAATGCTATCACTGCTATCTCCATGGCGATATAAACCAATACCGCCATCTTGAAAGCTTTGTGTATCATCGCTTGCAACCGCACGTACCTGAATAAGCCCTTTAACTTGCGAAAAAGCCGGTAGGCTCATAAAAAGTAGGCCAAGTAATACTGTATTTTTGCGCTTAATAGTCATCAAATTCATCCGTAGCAAAGTCTATTTGCTCGGCTATGGCCTGCTTTACGGTGTAGTGTATAGGTGAATCGCTTACATTAACGCTGTGGATTTCTACGTTGCTTATATCGCTAAAGCCAGAATGCCATACACTCATGCTGTATTGCCCATTAGGGGCAGTTAAATTAACCCTACCGTTGTCGTCGGTAATTGCAAAAACGGTGCTATCAACCACCACAATATAGCCCAGCATCCAGTCATGAATATTACAGCCAAGCTCAACCACCCCAGTTTTATCAAACGTTATGGGCGCTTTAGGTTGCTCTTTGTAAAGTTTCAACTCAAAGGTTTTAGCTTTAGAAAACGAATAAACGTGGTGCATGATAGAGTCGGCATTAGGAAACTCTACCTTTGCATTTTGCGGAACAACTAACGTACGCGGCGTAAACTCGCGGTTTTGTTGGCTCATTGCGTAGGTTTTACTTTCTTGATTGCCGGCCTGAATTGATGCCCCGCTTAGCCACACAACCGCATTTGCTAAAGGCTGATTATTGGCATTTTTTATAGTTATTGTTGTTGCTGCTGCGCAAGTACTCATACATAGCAGTAACACACTTAGTAAGGGTTTTATCATGGGGCTAATCGCTATTATCAATTTGTTTACATTATAGGCCGATTAAACCGTTAAATTCTTTCTATTTTTTAAAACATTGAATACGTATGTAGACAGTCGTATTAACAACTCACTGCCATTATCCTTAAAGGTCACCACCGACTCATCAAAGGACACACAATGAGAACATCCGCACTTTTACTACTGGCGTTTGCTGGCAATAGCTTTGCACAAACCGCTGTAGTTGAATCACCAAACTCACAAATAAAAGTGACTATTTCAGATGAAAATAGCACACCCAGCTACGCTATTAGCTTTAAAAACAAACCAGCTATAAACGCATCGCGCCTGGGTTTTGAATTTAAAACCCAAGCTGCATTTAGCGATGGTTTTAAAATTACTCATGTTAAGCAGCAAAGCGTAAATACCCAGTGGCAACAACCTTGGGGCGAGCGACAAACGGTTACTGATAAACACAACGAAGTTGCGGTTACGTTTACAAAAAACGAGCCTAACGCTGCAACCTACACAGTGCGCTTTAGAGCTTTTGATAGTGGCGTTGGGTTTAGATACGAAGTACCAAAACAAGCAGACTTTAAGCAAACACACATTACCAAAGAGCTCACCGAATTTGCCATTAACAATAACAACAATGCCACCGCATGGTGGATCCCCGCTCGCGGCTGGAACCGATACGAATACGTTTACAACACCACCGCATTAAATGACGTCCCCCTTGCACACACGCCGTTTACCTTAAAAACCAATGACGGTACCCATATAAGCATTCATGAAGCAGCCTTAGTTGATTA
Organism: Pseudoalteromonas sp. GABNS16E; assembly: GCF_028598715.1. Classification (NCBI taxonomy): domain Bacteria; kingdom Pseudomonadati; phylum Pseudomonadota; class Gammaproteobacteria; order Alteromonadales; family Pseudoalteromonadaceae; genus Pseudoalteromonas; species Pseudoalteromonas sp. GABNS16E. The sequence goes on along the minus strand of NZ_JAQREZ010000027.1, from coordinate 14,156 downwards.
CGCAGGCATGGTGCTTAATCAACGCCGCCCAGGCACTTTTAATGCCGATTTAACACCGTGGTCAGACGGCATTGCCGTTAAAAAACAAGGTGCGTTTAATACTCCTTGGCGCACCATTCAAATTGCCGACAGTGCGGTAGGCTTAGTCAATTCAGACATAATATTAAATTTAAACGAGCCTAATAAACTAGGCGATGTGTCGTGGGTAAAACCTGGCAAATACGTGGGTATTTGGTGGGGCATGCATATAAACACGCAAACCTGGGGCAGCGGCAAAAAGCACGGTGCCACTACACAAACCACTAAGTACTACATGGATTTTGCCGCAGAATATGGCTTTGATGGCGTACTAGTAGAAGGCTGGAACATAGGCTGGGACGGTGACTGGTTTTTTAATGGCGATGTATTTAGTTTTACACAACCCTACGACGACTTTGATATAGCGGCCCTTACTCAATACGGCAAACAAAAAGGCGTGCAGTTAATTGGCCACCACGAAACATCGGGTAATGTAAGTAACTACCGTGACCAAATGGAGGATGCCTTTGCCCTTTACGAAAAATCAAACGTAAGCCAAGTTAAAACGGGCTATGTAGCGGATGGCGGTAACATAAAACGCATAGACGAAAACGGCATTGCCCGTCATGAGTGGCACGACGGCCAATTTATGGTTAACGAGTACCTTTACAACGTAAAGCTGGCTGCTAAACATAAAATTAGTATTAACACCCACGAGCCGATAAAAGACACCGGCCTGCGCCGTACCTACCCAAACTGGATTGCGCGCGAAGGGGCACGCGGCCAAGAGTTTAATGCATGGGGCACGCCGCCTAACCCACCAGAGCACATTCCTATGCTGGCGTTTACCCGAATGCTGGCAGGGCCTATGGACTTTACCCCTGGTATTTTTGATATGGGCTTTAATGGCTTAGGCGATGATACAAACCGCCCACAAACAACGCTTGCCAAGCAGCTTGCACTTTATGTTGTGCTGTATAGCCCGATTCAAATGGCCGCCGACTTACCTAAAAACTATTTAGCCAAGCCTGATGCATTTCAATTTATTCAAGACGTACCAACCGATTGGCAGCAAAGTATTGCGCTTGATGGCGAAGTGGGCGACTTTATTGTTTTTGCCCGTAAAGAGCGCAAACGCGATAAATACTCAGGAAACGATTGGTACTTAGGCGCCGTAACCGACGAGAAAGCCCGAACTATTGAGGTAAAACTCGACTTTTTAGAAAAGGGTAAAAAGTTTGAAGCGCACATATACCAAGACGGTAAAAACGCTGAATGGAAAAACAATCCGTACGATTTAGATATCGAAAAGCGCGTAGTTAGCGCAAATGACAAGCTAACTTTAAAACTAGCAACAAGTGGTGGTACAGCAATCCGCTTTAAAGCACTTTAAGTTTTAACACTACTAACGTTATGGAAATAGCCAACTCTGCACAGCTTATTGTGCAGAGTTTTGTATTTTTATAGGTAAATAAATTTGTGCACTTAGGCCGCCTTCTGGGCGGTTTTCTAGCTTAACTTTACCATCGTGCATATCAATAATACGCTTAATAATGGCAAGGCCTAAACCACTACCCTCACTACCACGCGCGGTATCACCTTGTTTAAAAGGCTCAAATACCGATTCTAGTTCGCTTTCTGGTATACCGGGGCCGTTATCGTTTACCGCTATCACAACGTATTTTTTGTTTGAATTAAAGTAGCTTAATACTTCTATATCGCCGTCGGAATAACGCAGCGCGTTTTCAATCATGTTAGTAATTACACGCTTAATAGCCACACTACTTAACGGAACAAGCCCCACGCTGGGGTTGCCTTTAAAGGTAATAACGCGTTGCTGTTTAAGCTCACAATTAACCACTTCAGTCACTAGCGCATTTATATCTTCGCAAGCAAGCTTATCTGTTTTGTGGTGGCGTAAATACTCAATAAATTGATCGATAATGCCGTTCATATCTTCAATATCGTAAATAATGCCTTCGCGAAGGTAGTCATCTTCATCGTTCATCATTTCGGTGGCAAGGCGGATACGAGTAAGCGGAGTGCGTAAATCATGAGAAACACCGGCCATGAGTAAACGGCGGTCGTTTTCAAGAGCAGCTATACCGCGCGACATTTGGTTAAATGCACGGGTAACTTCTATAACTTCACTGGAGCCTTCTTCTTCAAGCTTGCTACTAAAATCGCCCTTACCCACTTTCACGGCTGCTTGCTGCAACGCCTTTAATGGGCGGTTTAAGTGTCGAGCAAATAGCCAGCCGCCTAACACACTTAAAAAACCAATACTTGATAAGTAAAACGTTAAAAATTCAAGGTTATTTTCTTGATATCCGCTAAGCGGTACTTTTACCCAGTAACCGGGTGCTTGCGGCGCTTCTACCCAATAAATCAGCGGGTCGGTTTGACTAATACGCACCCGAGCAGAACCATTTAATTGCTCAGACATACTACGCGACAGCATCGAGTATTCTCGGGTTTGACCCAGCCCTTGGCGCATTGCCTCGCGCTGCGTCATCACTTCTATACCTGTAATTTCAAAAAACTTTTCAGATACTTCGTCGTTTATCTCTACGCCGTCTTCCCAGTCTATAAATACCGTTTTAATTTGCTTAGCGAGCATTAAATTTACTTGCTCTATGGTTGGTTTTACAACGTAAAAGCTCACCGTTACATACGACACTATTTGGTTAATTAGCAGTAAAGCGGCCACTAAAAATACAGTTTGGCCAAACGCACTACGCGGAAAAAATCCCATATAAACTACTTATCACCGTCAGGAACAAACACATAACCCAAACCCCATACAGTTTGAATATAGCGCGGGTTGGCGGCATCCACTTCTATCATGCGGCGCAGTCGCGATACTTGCACATCAATACTGCGCTCAAGCGCACTGTAATCTCGCCCACGGGCAAGGTTCATTAGTTTATCGCGGCTAAGTGGCTCGCGCGGGTGCGATACAAGGGCTTTAAGTACGGCAAATTCACCACTGGTGAGCGAAATGGTTTTATCGCCCTCGCTCATTTCGCGCGTGGCTAAATTAAGCGTAAATTGCCCAAAGGCTATTAAGTTTTCTTCCGCTGCGGGTGCGCCCGGCACTTCTTTGGCGCGGCGGCGTAAAATAGCTTTTATGCGAGCCAGTAATTCGCGCGGGTTAAACGGTTTCGGGATGTAGTCGTCTGCGCCTAGTTCAAGGCCTATAATACGGTCGACCTCATCGCCTTTTGCTGTCAGCATCACAATAGGGATTTCGTTTTCTTTTTGGCGTAGCCGGCGGCAAATAGATAAACCATCTTCGCCTGGTAGCATTAGATCAAGCACCATTAAGTGAAAGTTCTCTCGCTCAATGAGTCTATCCATTTGCTCTGAGTTTGCGGCGGTTCTAACAATAAAGCCTTGCTCTACTAAATAACGCTCTAGTAAGCTGCGCAGGCGCATATCGTCATCTACAACTAATACTTTTGTGGTTTCGTGTCCCATTGCGTGTTTCTTATTTTTATTTCCAATTAATAGTTAATATAAATGAAAAACTTAATAATCAAAATCTAATTGCGCGCTTAGATTGTTACTGAACATTTCAAAGTTATAATATTAAAGTTTACACTCGACAAATTTTAGCAATTTTAATAACGTGCACAGCATTAGAGTTAATGAATAAAAGCCCATGAAAACAAATTTAATAACCCGCGAAGGTTACTTACAATTACAGCAAGAGCACGACCATTTATGGAACGTTAAACGCCCTGAAGTCACTAAAATAGTGAGTTGGGCGGCAAGCCTTGGCGATCGCTCAGAAAATGCAGACTTAAGATTATAACCCCAGAAAACATACTATGCATACAAAGTTCACATTAAAAACAACAACTTATAAATAGTACACGTACTATTTTAATGTACTCTTCAACTTAGTAAAGATGGAACATTAAACTCAATTGTTGCACCTGATATCCAGGAGTCCAAAACCTCCTCATTTGTTAAATGAAACCAGTTAAAGCAATCTTCATTAAATTCCCTACAAAAAAAAGCCTCCATTTCTGATACTCTAATATTTTCAGGCAATCTACGAGTGTAAACAGCAGAGTAATTCTTTCTTTTTATTAAGTCTAAATACTCTTCTATTCTCTTTGTTAAAAGTTTATCAGATATGTAACTGGGGATATTTCTGTTATATAAATATGCACTTAAATTTCTTGCTTCTTTGTATACAACATAGCTAATAATCGGTAATGAATAATTTTTGGCAAGGTACTGTAAAAGATTCCCAAAACGGAGTGATTTTTGCACTGTAACTTTAAAGTCACAACAAGCGTCTTCTATAATCAACAGGATGTTGTATATCCTATTTTTTTCCAATAGTTCTTGAATCTCCTCTACATCATTCTTACTAACTTTGCGAGCGCAAATATCATCATATAACCTCTTAGTTAATTCGCTAACTGAGCTATATTCCTCAGAGTAGCGTAAGTACAATCCAAAGGAGTTGATGAATGAAGTCGAATAAGTTGGCAATTCAGATAAAATATTATCTTCGCGAATAAATAGATGCAAACAAGCGCCTAGAAAAGATCTTATAGATTCACGACCTTGAGCTTGAGCCTCCCTAAAGTCATGCTCAGTGATGCGGACTAAAAAACCTTTGGAAATTAAGCTTTTCATCATTCTTTTTTCTGCTTCTTCGCAACCGAGAGTTTCTGAATGAGCATCGTAATGATGCTTAATCGGCGCCTTATTGCCATCATTAAACCGTGTAAGTAGAAGAAATAAATATAGTTTTTCGATATATGTTAAACAAGAAATTGTACTTTCAGACTTTAGCCTCTGCTCAATATACTCACCTAACTTTTCTATTGTTAATTTTCCATCTTTTAAATAGCACTCAACAAGGCAACTTTTACACACATATCGCTCAGACTCAAACTGCTCAATGCACTCTTTACGAGTAGAAAATAGTTTTTTTTTATTGCAGCTATCGCAGTTAAATGCTGAATGAACATTGGTACAGCTACTTTTACTTTTTATTATTGACAAAGGCTTATCTAGTTTGCTTTTAAATTCTTTAAATACATTTTGAGCATTATTTGCAAATTTAATATTCTCACCTTTCTCTAATTCCCAAAATTGATTTATTAGTTCAACTTCAGCTTCACTAACCGCTTGTTCATAACAAATATAAGCGTAATTTTTCATTTTTTTCCAGACAAAGAAAGCCTAAAGAATTGGCTTCAATTAGTTTATTAGTAATTTATTACTATTCTAAATGTAAAACACCTAAATTCAAACAAAGTTAACAATATACATTTTTACTTTCATTTTTATAAACTAAGACTGAACTATTACATCTATAACTTGCTTTTATGCTATGGCTGGGTGCAACAGTATTCCCTATTACAGCAAATTAAGTAGAGAATGATATGGGTATCATGATGTGTCTGGATTTAAACGAAAATGTTTAATTAGTCATTAGAAATTCGATAAACAAAATAACGTAAGTGCATAGCTAAATGAATTTAAAAAATTCCTGAGGAAAATTTGAAACTTATGCTCAAACGCGTTGGCTACAGTATAATATTCTGAGTATCAATGTATGAGTAAACGCTATTAAAGCAGTATTTATTTGAACCTGTTATATGTAGTAGCTCAGAGACATCAACTTGAGAAAGTTAATTCGTTGTTCCTCCGCTTACAGATAGTTATATAATTTAACTACCTTGCATACAAATACTTCTGAAAACCAATAAACGTATCGCGTATCGCTGTCGGTGATCCAAACTCAATGGCGGCGTCGTTAATGGTGTTGTATTTAAGCTCTACTAAACTGCGCATTTTTTTAGGTGCGAGTTCTTGCACGCCATCTTCAATGTATTTACTTAATATAAAGTTTATAAACTCTTGTTGTTTATAATCGCTAAAAGCAGAGTTTATTTTAGGTTTTGCTTGTTGAGCTCGTTCAGTGCGTGTTTGTGCCTCTGAGGCATACGCTACGTAGGATAAAACATCGTATACATCGCTGTCTTGTGCATCAATTACGGCTTTCATACTATCGAGTTTTTCGCTATCGTAGCCCGCTTCGGTTAAATCTTCTAATAGCTTTTCGCGAGTGGTTGGATCGCTCCAGATTTCGCGTAGTTGGTCTTCATTTTCAAAAAAGCGCGGTAAGTCGTCAAACATACGTTCAACAAATTCTTTTGCTGTAATGGGCTTGCCTTCAGCATTCCAGTACATTGCTGAGGAAATATGCTTAATTTGTCGTGTACGGCCGTCTGAGAGCTTTATTTCAAGCTTTTCACATACACATGGTCTTTCGCCACATTTATCACAGCCTTCAGGCTCTGGTTTTTCACAAATACATAGTTTTTGTTCACACACCTTGCACGGTTTCTTTTCACCGGCTCCATCCCCGCCAGTGTCTTCACATTGGCATGGAGTTGTGCCGCACTCTGAGCATACTTCGCTGGGTATTGGCTCGCCATCCCAAGCAGGGTCGGCAAAGTTATGGTGCGCTTTTACAAAGTCGTAAATTGTAAAGTAGTCTTTGCCATCGTATGTGCGAGTGCCTCGCCCTATTATCTGCTTAAACTCAATCATATTCTTACAAGGGCGCATAAGCACAATATTGCGTACATTACGTGCATCTACACCGGTAGAGAGTTTGCGTGAGGTGGTTAAAATTGTCGGAATGGTTTTTTCGTTATCACAGAAGGTTTTTAAATCATTTTCACCCGCGACACCATCGTTAGCGGTGACACGAACACAATAGTTAGTGTTGGTAGTCCAGCCTTTTTTAACTGCGTACTGATTAATAAAATCGCGTACCATACCGGCATGAACTTGTGTTGCACAAAACACGATGGTTTTTTCTTTAGGATTAAAGTGATCCATCCAATAGTGCACACGGCGCTCTTCGCGCTGAGGTATGGTAATAATACGGTTAAAGTCACCTTCTTTATATAGTTTACCAGGCTCAGGATCGCCTTTTACAACAACACCATCTCCCTCTATGTACTTGTACTCATCCATAGTGCCAACAATGGGTAACACTTTAAATGGCGTTAAAAAACCATCGTTAATGCCTTCTTTTAATGTGTAGCTGTAAACGGGTTCGCCAAAGTAACCATAGGTATCAGCGTTATCGGTACGCTTTGGTGTGGCAGTTAAGCCTAGCTGAACTGCGGGTTCAAAGTGTTTAAGAATATCGCGCCAAGCACTTTCATCATTCGCGCCACCACGGTGACATTCATCAATAATAATTAAATCAAAAAAATCAGCTGGGTATTGTTCGTAATACGGGTTTTCTGCCTTTTTGAGTGGCGCATTTTCATCTTCTTCTGTTGTGGCTTCTTTTAATTCAGTTTTAGGCCCACACATAAGAGTATGAAAAATTGTAAAAAATACGCTAGCATTTTTCGGCACACCGCCTCGTTTACGTATATCTTCAGGGGTGATACGCACAATGGCATCATCACCAAACGAATAAAAATCGTTAAACGCCTGATTAGCTAATATATTACGGTCGGCCAAAAATAAAATACGGGGGCGCTTTTTAGCAAGGCTAACGTCTTTTTGTGCAGTTAAGCTCCAACGAGTTTTAAATAACTTCCATGCGGTTTGAAAGCCAATACAGGTTTTACCTGTACCTGTGGCCAATGTTAGCAGGATGCGATTTTTACCTTGGGCAATGGCTTCAAGAGCATTATGAATGGCGTTTTCTTGATAATAACGCGGTGCCCAATCGCCTTTGGCCTCAAAGGGAATAGTAGAGAACGCATCACGCCAAGCTGTCGTATAATCCGCTTCTGGTGCATCGCCTTTTTGCTCAAAGGTTAACTCCCAAAGCGCTTGGGGAGACATATATTCATCTACCAGCGTCTCAATACCTGTGAGCATATCAATCTGGTAAATCTCATGGCCGTTGGTGGCATATGCAATACGGCATTGCAGGCGTTGTGCATAGTCTTTCGCTTGGCGCACACCTTCGCTATAAGTAAGGCTTTCTTTTTTTGCCTCTACTGCGGCAAGCTTACGGCCTTTATATACCAACACATAATCGCAAGGCACTTTGTTAGCGCGTTTGCCACCCGCCATAATTTGGCCTGGGCAAATAAGCTCACGACGAATAAAGCTGCTATCAACTTCACCCCAACCTGAAGCAACCAATTTAGGATCAATTAAATCCGCGCGTGTATCTGCTTCGTTACGCATCCTTGCTTGTGACATTAGGCCACTGCTCCTTTGTTTGTATCAACCTCAAGCGTTTTCGTTAACTTACCTGAAAAGGCTTTTTGTAGGATAGATTTTTTGAGTTCTTCGATATTTGTAAGTTTTTTCATGTAAAGACTTTCTAGTGATTCGATCTCTTTCTCTAGAATTTTTAGGTTCTTAATAACCTCATGTTGTCCATCTAAAGAAGGCATTGGAATTTGAAGGCTTCTCACGTTGTCTTTAGTAATTGTTTGTGTTGCTGCACCTTTTAGTCTTGGCGCTATTTGGGCTTTCCCACTACTAGAGTTTAAATAGCGGTAAATATATTCATTATTCGCTTTGGATGGATCCAAGCGAATTAAAAATAAATTCATTGCTAAAGAACAAGGCCGGTCAGTTTCAGGCATAAAATACACCTTTCCAGCATTTCCTATTTTACTCATAATAATTTCGCCACCGAACAATTTACTCTTTGTTAAATAGTTATAAGCATGCTCGGTAATATATCGCTTTTCATTTTTGAATTTCTTTTCAAAGTCAGTACTTCTAACCATCCAAGCAAAATCTTCCTGCTCTTTTAGTTCTACATGTTGCTTTAAAACTTTATAACTACCATTAGCATGATAGTCAGTCAGCACATCTACCACATCTCCCAACTCAACACTCTGAACCTTTTTACCACGCTGGCTAAACACTTGCTGCAAGTAGCTTTCAAACAGCTCGCGGGCGTTTTTGAGGTTTTGCTCAGTCTTGGCGCGGGCTTGTTCTATGTCGGCAAAGGCCTGTTCGAGTATGGCGACGATGCATTTTTGTTCTTTTATTTCGGGAATTTGAACACTAATCGAATAAACATTATTTCTATTTATTCCTGGCTTTACACCAGTTGCTAAACTAGGTAAATCTAAACGAGATAATAAGTGATAAATAAACATTAAATCGTATTTCGTAGCATCAAAATTCACAAAATAAGTGACGTCTAAGGGCCAAAACTTCTCTTCTGTTAGGGTAATTTCTCCAGCCGATCCTTTACGCCCAACAATAATAGTTTTTTTATCAAAATAGAACTCATCACTTCGGCACTTAACTCCATTAGCTCCATATGCTGGGTATAACCCATCAACCTTTCTTTTGACCTTATCCAAAGGCTTTCCATACTCAAGAGTAAGAAAGTCACCTATTTTCTTTTTCCTCCAACCTTCCATCACAACAACTCCTGAATTTTACCCAGAATTGCTTCGCTTTCTTTATCCAGGGCGATGATTTCTTCAATGATTGCTTGCGGTTCACGCAGTGGGGCTTCTTCTGCTTGATTGGGGTTTTTAACCGATAAATCCCATGTTGCCTCATCCAGTTCAGTTGTTGTTAATGACCAAGACTTAGCACTATCTGCAAAGTCTTTTTGTAGCTCGATAAATTCTTTTAAGTCTTTGTCGTTTAGTGGATTGGTTTTACCCAAGCTGCGGCCAGGATCTAACTGATAGAACCAGGTTTTTTGTGTCGGCTCGCCTTTGGTGAAAAACAACACCACAGTTTTTACTCCTGCGCCTAAAAAGGTTTTGGCTGGGCAATCGAGCACGGTGTGTAAGTTGCAGTTTTCTAATAGCTCTTTGCGTAAGGCAATGGCGGCGTTATCGGTATTCGATAAAAAGGTGTTTTTAATAACAATAGCTGCACGGCCACCAGGCTTTAGCATTTTGATAAAGTGCTGCAAAAACAAGAAGGCAGTCTCACCGGTTTTAATCGGGAAATTTTGCTGAACTTCTTTACGCTCTTTACCACCAAACGGTGGGTTAGCTAATACAATGTCGTGCTGGTTGCTTGGGGTAATGTCTTGTAGGTTTTCGCCCAGGGTATTGGTATGAATAACGTTAGGTGCTTCGATGCCATGTAGAATCATGTTCATAATGGCAATAACGTACGCTAACGACTTTTTCTCTTTGGCGTAGAAAGTGTTTTCTTGCAGGGTTTTTAAGTCACTGGTTGAAAGCTGTTTATTGCTAGCACCACCTTGGCGAAGGTAGTCGTAGGCTTCACATAAGAAACCCGCCGAGCCTGCGGCACCGTCGTATATGGTTTCGCCAATTTGCGGCTGTAATACATCGATCATGGCGCGAATCAATGGGCGTGGTGTGTAGTATTCGCCCCCGTTACGGCCAGCGTTACCCATGTTTTTGATTTTAACTTCGTACAGGTGTGAAAGCTCGTGCTTTTCTTCTTGTGAGCGAAAACGTAATTCGTCTACTTTTTCGAGTGCGTCGCGAAGTGAGTAGCCACTTTGAATTTTGTTTTTGATCTCGCTAAAGATTTCACCAATTTTGTATTCAATAGTGTCAGGGCTTTTAGCACGTAACTTAAAACCTTTGAGGTAAGGGAATAACTCGCCATCGACAAAATCCATTAAGTCGCTACCTGTTAAGGCGTTATCGTGATCAAACTCACCATTAGCGGTTTTAGGTGCAGCCCATGAACTCCAGCGGTACTCTTCATCAATAATATATTGGTAGTCTTCTGCCATTAACTCGGCTTCTTGAGACTTGGTAAACTCTAAGTCATCAAGGTATTTTAAAAATAGCATCCACGACGATTGCTCGGTGTAATCTAGCTCACTAGAGCAGCCTGCATCTTTATGAAAAATGTCGTCGATATTTTTAAAGGTTTGTTCAAACATGTAAGTTAAGTCCTTGCTAGCCAGAGAGTTAAAGATGATTTATTTTACTTAAAGCAACTCACTCGCTTATTTATATTCCTGAGGTAATAGTGATTAATATACCCTAATTAATTAAAAAATTAATAATATATTGGTACCAAGTAGTTTTTGGTTAATCTAGGTCAATTTTATACTTTTGCCTTGCCGGTAGTATCTCTTCAAACTCGCAATTTAATGCGTTTACTAATTTATATAAGGTTTCGAGCTTAATATTAACATTACCTCTTTCCATTTTTCCGTAATTACCGCGCTCTATACCGACATAGGCAGCAAACCCTTCTTGCGAATAGCCTGCTTCTTTGCGTTTTTCTCGTAGCTTTTCACCAAAATGTTTAACTAAATCACTCACCTGATTTTCCTCAAGGCAAAATGATTAGATTTTCATGTTGAGGGCTTAACTACCACGCCCTATAATACCCATTATTATATGAAGTTTATTAGGATTTACTTTGAAATTTGACCCTCTCGTAGCTCAAATTATTGTTGCACCAAATTTTGATAACTTCACAACAAGTGATGTGCGTTCGGCGTACTTAGCATTAAAAAGTGATTCTTCTTTAGTACCTACAGCAGTTAGGCGAAGTATATACGCAGAACTGATCAAGCTTGTTAAAAAAGGCTGGCTGAAAAAGGTGGTATCAAATAAAAAAGGATTTACGCGATTCAATAAAACTGAGAGCTTTAACGTTGAGGCAATTACTCATTTAGCTAGTGCCATACCTATTGCAACAACAGAAAAGGCAGATGATAAACACGCACTGTTACTTAGTAAGTTAAATCACTACAAAGCCGAGCTATTATTGAATATGGGTGAATCTGAGGCATATAAAGAGCTTTATTTGGAGTCACCCGAATTAGTAGATGAGCTTCAGCCACAATACAACAAAGCGAGAGACAACAATACAAGAATACTTGGCAAGATTAGAGCGATTGAAGGCTTACTGAAGCAAAACGAAGCATTAGAGAAAATATGAAACTAAGACTATGGCAAGCCGAGTGTATTAATTTAGCGCTTACACAATACCAGAACGGCAATAGCCACTTTTTAGCCTTGGCAACTCCAGGGTCAGGTAAAACTTTGATGGCCTCAGAATTAGCCAATCAATTATTAAAAAATAATATGGTCGATTTAATCATTTGTTTTTCACCGTCGTCTATTGTTTCTCAGGACTTTAAGGAAAGCTTACAGCTAAAAACGAATGAACGATTTGATGGGCTTATTGGCGCTAAAGGTAGAGCTTTAACCTATCAAAGCTTACAGTATTTAGATGTGCACTTTTGGCAGCTATTTGAACGGTATCGTGTTTTTGTAATATTTGATGAAATTCATCATTGCGCTGGCTCTAATATTGACAATGCCAATGCATGGGGTGAGCAGATAATTCTTAACATTCAAAATAAAGCACAATACACATTAGCCTTAACAGGCACCCCTTGGCGTTCTGACGCTGCTCCTATTGTTCTTTCATCATATCAGCAGCCTAACAATAAAATAGCGTGTGATTACGTTTACGGGCTTTCTGAGGCTATTGGAGATAATGTTTGTCGGGTTCCACAAATAGTAGCTGTTGATAATAGCCGCATTACAGTTGTAGATGACGCTGAAACCAAAACATTTAACTGCTTTAAAGCGTTATTAAACGACTCTGGCGTTTCTTATCAAGAAATTATTGAAAATGAAGCGGTAATAAAATACATGATTTCTTCAGCTCAAAAAAAGCTTACTTCAATCAGGTTGAAAAACCCCGACGCAGCGGGGTTGATTGTTGCATCATCTGTTGAGCATGCCCATCAAATCTCTATGTTAATGCGAACTCACTTTGACGAGGATAGCATTGTTGTAACCTACCGAGAAAATGAACCTACAAGTATTATTCAGCAGTTTAGGTATGCACAAACTAAGTGGATTATTTCTGTTGGTATGATTAGCGAAGGTACAAACATCCCTCGTTTGCAGGTTTGCTGTCACCTTACAAACATAAAAACAGAAATGCATTTTAGGCAAATATTGGGCCGCATACTGAGGGTAACAAACTCTAAAAACCAAGAAGCGATTATGTACATGCCCGCCGAACCTAAGCTTTTAGAGTATGCGTATAGGGTTAATCAAGATGTTCCATTTGAAGCTGATGTAGTTAAGTTTGAAAAGATTGAGACTGCTGCTGGAAATAATACCGTAGATGAAAATTCAAGCGATATTACTTTTAATAAACAAAGTAAAAAAACTTCCAAAACCCAGTTCGATTTTGATAACTTTGCTGACTTTTTTGAGCAGCCAGCTATGAGCAATAGATCTGAAGCGACAGAGGAGCATTTTTTAACCGACGCCTATGAGCGAATTATTAATATATCAGGCCGCTTTCAGCAAGAGGCTATTGCTTTGGGGTTAAGTGAATTGCGGTAAATACACTAGAATTTACCTCAAGTAGACCTCTACAGGTAACATCGATTTCAGTTACACGAGGAAACATAATTTAATTTAAGGTGTTGCTATGTATAACTTCTCTGAAATTCATAAACAAATAGACCTTACAGAGATTTTAAGCAATAGAAATATCAGTGAAAAATCTAGTCATCTAGAACAAATTAACTTTATACATCAAGGTGTAGATATCAAAAATGCTGAGCGTTTAAGGATAGAGCTAGGCTGGGATATACGAGCATTTTCTTCAGCTATTAGAACTAGCAAGAGCTCATATGTACGCTATAAAAAAGAATTAAAGCCCTTAAATACCACTTTAAGTGAAAATGCATTTGAAATTGCAAAAGTCTGCTCTTTTTGTCTTAATTACTTTGAAAATATAGAACGTTTTAATATTTGGTTAAATACCTCGTCACTCCAATTCGACTCTAAAAAACCTTTAACATTTATAGATACAATAGCTGGCCGTGAATTAATTAAAAATACCGTAAACAGGCTCAAATATGGCTATAACGCCTAAGAGTAAAGTGTCTTAGGACGTAAAGCGCACGATCAACAGACTGCCAACATGAAACCAAGTTCTATCCTTTTCTTAACTTAACAAGAAGCTATCACTTTAGAGATTAAAACGTTGATTTGAGCTTATTAATGACTCAATTTTCTCTGATAGTCGCATTTGTGCACAGACTGTGTGAAAACTCTGATCACCTTTTGGTCTAAGTATGTTCTGCTTATGATCTATTAATCTATACATTTAGTTCACTTAATATACTGATATTTATATAATTAGACTATTGATTCAGTTGAGGG